>NZ_JBHYIK010000071.1:32373-43886 GCF_042739735.1 Amycolatopsis sp. NPDC059027
GGCCCGCGCCGGCGGCCCGGGGGAGGTCCCCAGCGTGCCGGTCACCCCCCACTAGCCGAGGGCCGCCGCCCCGGCGTACCCACGCGCCGGGCCGTCGTCGTTTCTTGGCGGTGTTTCGTGGCTGTCGCGGCTCGGGGGTCAGGCCGTGACGCAGGTCAGGCCGCCGGTACCGGCGACCGTCTTGAAGCCGTACTTCGTGATGGTGCCGGCGAGCTTGCCACCGCACAGCGGGCTGGCGGTCGCGGCGGTGTCGCCGGAGTCGAAGCCCACGGCACGCCGGGCCTGGTCGTAGCGCGGGGTGCGGGTGTCGAGGACGTAGTACACGACACGCGAACCGAGGAACGAGTCCGCGAACGCCGGGGCGTAGGACCCGGCGGAACCGGTGACGGGAGCGCCGTCGGAGCCCGCACCGGTGAGCGTGTTGACGGTGAAGCCGGCCCGCTTGTCGGCGGTGACGCCGTTGCCCTGGGCGACCCACTGGGCGATCGAGAACGGCGCGATCGCGGCGTTCTGGTCGGCCGCCTGGATCGACGTGGCGTCGTTTTCCTGGAAGCGGTTGATGGTGACCGGCTTGGTGGTCGGGTCGAAGCCGAGCACCGTGCCGGTGAAGAAGCTCAGGGTGCCCGAACCGACCTGCGGCAGGTACACCTTGATGGCCGCGTTGGCACCGCCGACCTGGTTCCAGTTGGTGATCGAGCCGTCGTAGACACCGCGCAGCTGCGCCAGCGTGAGGGACAGCCCCGCGCCCGCGCCGGTGGCCGACGAGGACCAGGTGACGCCGTCACGGGCGAAACCGAAGTACCGGAACGACGCCGGGTCGCTGCTGCCGCGGCCGGAGGAGGAGCGCGCGATCTCGAACTTGCCGTCACCCGCGGCCGCGGAGGCGTTGAGGGCGGCCTTGCCGGCGGACGAACCGTCCGGCGGCGGGTTGCTCGCGTTGTAGGTGGCGCCGGGCGACCACGGGTCGGCGGGCACGGTGAAGGACGCGGTCCCCTTGAGCACCGGCGGGATGTTCACGTAGTTGTCGGGGTCGGTGTTCCAGGTGCCGCTCGCCGCGTTCGCGTCGGCGAACACCGCGTTGGTGACGTCGAAGATGGTGTCCGAGCCCGCGGCGGGAATGACCTCCGCGATGCCGTTGGCGGGCGGGACGGCGGCGGCCGTCCCGGTCATGACCAGACAGGCGCCTGCCGCGGCCGCGGTCACGCCGAGAAGCCGGGTAATACGAGCACGCATTGTGTCAGCACTCTTTCTGCTAGTCCCCATGACGTCACGGGATCCCGTGACAGGTCTCATCTCCTCGTATCGGACTGACCGGCTCGGGTGCTCAGCGTTCCCGCCCGACGGCTTGGTGGTTAACCGGCGGGAAACGTACTTTCCGTGATTGCCGATCACCGATTCCGGCGTTCGGAATTCTCCTGGGAATTCATGCGGTACTTCTTGCGCCAGTCGGTGACCGTCTCTATTCGACCGTCGGTCATCGCTTCCCCCGTCGCCGCGCGAAATCGATCGAGACCGCGTTGTGCCTCGATTCTGCGGCCATAAGCGTGTGCTGCCACGGCGACGGCTTCCGTGCCGCTGCGCAGTCGCCAGCGCCACCGGCCGCCGCCCGCGTGGCCGAATTCCGCGGTCAGTTCGTCCAGATGGACGCCGAGCCAGGAAATGGAGGCGAGACACTCCTCCGTTCGGTGGTAATCGAGCGCGCTCGTGCCGAGCGAGGTGTTGTTGCCGCCCAGCAGCCGCCAGCGGAGTGTTTCGGAACCGGTCTGGACGAGTTGGAATCGTGGTTTCTTCCCCCGGGACACACCTTGGTGATCGGCGAATAACCGAGGGGGTTACCGAATCCGGTGAAGGCCCGACGGCGTGGCGGTGAACATCGCGTTCGGGACTGGACACGCTACTCCGAACGGCCGCGGGTAACCGGCGAAGAACGGCACGCTGTCAGCAAGCGCTTTCCCAGCGTTGCCCTGACCGGCCCGGTCGTCCCGCCTCGCGATGTCGCCGGATACGGTGGTGCCGCGCGTGCGTGCCGACGAATCCGGTGCGCGGCAGGTGATCGGCAAGGAGGACGACGGATGGGGATCGCGGTGGTCACCGGGGCGGGCTCCGGGCTGGGGCGGGAGATCGCCCGCGCGCTGCTGGCCGACGGGTACCAGGTCGCGCTCGCCGGGCGCCGGGCGGGCGCGCTGGACGAGACCGCCGGTGGGCACGACTCGGCGCTGGCCGTGCCCACCGACGTCGCCGATCCCGCGTCGGTCGCCGCCTTGTTCGACGCCGTCCGTGACCGCTGGGGCAGGCTGGACCTGCTGGTGAACAACGCGGGCGTGTCGCTCGGCGGCGCCGTCGACGAGCTGTCCGTCGAGGACTGGCGCCGCAGCGTGGACACCAACCTCACCGGGATGTTCCTGTGCGCGCAGCAGGCGGTGCGGCTGATGAAGGCGCAGGATCCCCGCGGTGGCCGGATCATCAACAACGGCTCCATCTCGGCGCATTCGCCGCGTCCGGCCAGCGTGGCCTACACGGCGACCAAGCACGCGATCACCGGGCTGACCCGGTCGATCTCGCTGGACGGCCGGGCCTGGAACGTCGCGTGTGGACAGATCGACATCGGCAACGCGGCCACCGAGATGACGGAGCGGATGGCGGCGGGGATCCCGCAGGCCGACGGCCGGATCGCCGCCGAGCCCACCTTCGACGCGCGGCACGTCGCCGACGCCGTCCGCTACATGGCCGCGCTGCCGCTGGACGCGAACGTGCAGTTCCTGACCATCACCGCGACCACGATGCCGTTCGTCGGCCGCGGCTGAGCCCGCGGGGACCGCCGGGCGTCACGGGATGACGCCGTCCTTGCGGAACTGGTCGAACAGCCGGAAGAACATCTCCTCGGTGGAGACGTACTCGTGGAATCCGTGGCGGCGGGATTTCGAGGTGTCCGCGAAGACGTCGTAGTCCCACGAGAACACGAAGTCGGCGAACCGCCACGAAGCCGAAACGTCCGCATAGGACACTTCGAGCCCGTGCTTTTCCGCCATCGAAGTCCACAATGGAGCCTTGTCCGCCATCACGACGTCGAGCGACATCGGCAGCGGCGGCGCGGTTTCGAGGCCGAAGTAGCCCGCGATCTTCGGCCACAGCTCGCTCCAGCGGAACAGGTCGCCGTTGGCGATGTTGAACGCCTCGTTGCCCGTCCGGTCGTCGGTGGCCGCCCACACCGTCGCCTTCGCGAGCAGACCGGAATCGGTCACCTCCAGCAGGCTGTCGTAGGCGCCGGGCTTCCCGGGAAAACGCAGCGGCAGGCCGAGTTCCTTCGAGATCGACGCGTAGACCGCGATGACCAGCGCCAGGTTCATCGGGTTGCCCAGCGCCGTCCCGCCGACCACCGAGGGCCGGATCGCCGACCACATCCACGCCTTGCCCGCCTGGCGGCGTTCCAGGAACTGCTGCTGGTCCACATTGAACTCGGGCGGCATGTGCCCGGCGTCGGTCTCCCTCGCCGGGGTCTTGAACGGGCCGAGATGCGCGCCGTAGACCTTGTAGCCCTGCATCAGGCTGACGTGCCGTAGGCCGGGGGCGGCGGGCTCGACGGCGTCGACGAGGTTGGTCAGCATCCCGAGGTTGGGCGGCACGAGTTCGGCCCAGGTCGGCTTGTCCTGGTACGCCGCGTAGAACACGTGCGTGACGTCGGTGAGCCCGCCGAGCTTGGCCCGCGTGTCGGCGGGGTCGAGGAGGTCGACGGCGATGTGGCGGGTGTTCCCGTCGCCCGGACGGCGGGACAGGCCGACGACGTCCCATCCCTCCTGCCGCGCGAGGTGGTCGACGAGGGTCCGGCCGATGATCCCGTTCGCTCCGGCGACCAGGGCGAGGTTGCGTGCTGTGCTCATGCTTCGATCCTGTCCGGCGCCAAAGGATAAATCCAAGGCATAAGAATCACCGCAGGCATAAGCTGTGTTCATGACGAGTCTGCGGCAGCTGGAGTACCTGGTCACCGTGGTCGACACCGGTTCCTTCACCCGTGCTGCCGAGGCACTGCACGTGACGCAACCCGCGCTGTCGCACCAGATGCGGGCGCTGGAGCACGCGGTCGGCGGGCCGCTGCTGGAACGGCTGCCACGCTCGGTGCGGCTGACACCAATGGGCCGGGCGATGCTGCCGCACGCGCGGGCCGCGCTGGCCGACGCGGAACGCGCCCGCTGCGCCGCGCGCCAGGCGTCCGGGCTGGAGGCGGGGGAGCTGCAGGTGGCCACGGTGTACTCGGTGAGTCTCGGGGCGCTGCCGCCGGCGCTGCGGGTGTGGCGGCGCGAACGGCCGGACGTCGACGTCCAGCTGTCCGAATACCGGCACGCCGACGAACTGCGCGACGCGATGAGCGCGGGCGAGGCCGATGTCGCGATCGGGCCCGCGCCCGAGGGCTGGAGCGGCCCGGTGCGTCCGCTGGGTGTCGAAGACTTCGTGGTCGTCCTGCCCGTCGACGGCGCGAGGGAGGACACCGGATCTGGGCGCGTCGACCTGAGCACTCTCGCCGACTGCGCGTGGGTGCACTACGCGCCGGGCAACGGGCTCGCCGAGCTGGTCGACCGCGCCTGCGGCGCCGCCGGGTTCCGGCCCCGAGCGGCGGTCCGGACCGAGCAGACCGCCGCGGCCCCGATCCTCGCCGCCGCCGGTCTCGGCCCGGCTCTGGTCCCGGCCAACGTCCTGCCCGCCCGCTTCGACGGCCGGGTGCTGCGACCCGACCCGGCGATCCGCCGCACGCTCACCGCCTACTGCCGCACCAGCCCCGACCCGCTGACCGCCGCGTTCATCGACGTCCTGGTGAAGCACGCCAGGGTCTGACCTGCGCCCCCGTCACATCGCGACGGCGGCGAGGTCGACGCCGGCGAACGGGGTCGCCTTGACGTCGTGCGCGCGGCTGCCCCACACCGAGTGGCCGTGCGTGGTCCACAGCGGTGCCACGGGGAGGTCTCGCAGCAACTGGTTCTCCACGAGCCGGTACAACTCGCCCGCCTCCTGCGGGGTCGCCGCCGCCTCCGCGTCCGCGAGGTTCTGCTTGAACACGTCGTCGGTGTACCCGGCCGCCTCGGCGAGGCCGGTCAGCAGTTCGCCGGGGCTCGCGGTGCCGAGCTTGACGAGCAGGGTGGCCGGGCCGTCCGGCGATCCGGTGGCGGGCAACGGCTTCGAGGTGGTCTGGACCCCGAGCGCGCTCGCGAGGCCGTCGGCCAGCGGCTTGGTCCAGCTTTCCGACCGGGGTCCGGAGTAGACGGTCACCGGCCCGGCGAACGAGGCCTGGGCGAGCAGTGCTTTCCCGGCCGCGGCGTCGAACGCGCAGGCACGGCAGATGCCGGATCGCTCGCCAGGGGCGTCGGAGGGCGGCAGGAGCGCCTTCGCCGGATCGACCTGATGTTGCAGCGGACCGGCCTCCAGCGCGGCCCTGTCGACGCCGAAGGCGAAGGCGTGTCGCACGGTCGGATCGGAGAACCGCTTGTCCGCCATGGGAAAGGTGAGGTACCCGGCTTCGGGCAGTGGCCAGGACAGGTGCCGGTCGGCGAAGTCGTGGTGCATGGATTCGTGCCGGTCACCGGGAACCTCGGCGGCGAGGTCGAGCTTGCCCGCCTTCACCGCGTCGTAGTGTGCGGCCGGTTCACCGACCCGCAGGTCGATTTCCCTGGCCTTGCCGGGCGCGTCGGTGACCCGCACCAGCTTCCCGCCGCTGCCCGGCCGCCACGGGCCGTCCAGCCGGAACGGCCCGTTGCCGATCGGTGCCCGCGCGAAGGCGTTCCAGTCACGCGAGTCGAGGACCGAGCGTGGCAGCGGCACGAGTCCCGGCGCGGACAGCCAGACCGGGACCTGACCGGCGGGGCGGTCCAGGTCGATCCGGATGGTGGCGTCGTCGGGCGCGGTGATGGAGGTGGCGCGCAGCAGCCGGTTCAGTACCGGGGCCGCCGCCCACGGCTGCCCGGCGACCACCCGCCAGGTGTCCACATAGGACTGAGCGGTGACCGGGGTGCCGTCGTGGAACCGCGCGGGCCGCAGCCGGACGGTCCACTGCTTCCGGTCGGTGCTGGTGATGGACTCCGCCGCGCGTTCGGTGACCTTGCCGCTCGCCGCGTCGTAGTCGGCGAGCGGGGTCCACAGGGCGCTGGTCACCAGCCGCCCCGACTGTTCCTGCACGTCGGCGGGCAGCAGCGTCGCGGGTTCGTGCAGGCCGACGCTGAGTACGCCGGGTGCTGCCGGGGTATCGGAGCCGGAACAGCCCGCCGCGACGAGCCCGAAGACGGCGAACAGGACGAGGAGGACACGCGAGCGCATGCCTCTTCCTACCAGTCAGGAACCGGACGAAAGACGGTTGTGTCCGGGTTGGGGCGGTCATAGAGTTCGGGAGTACGTTCACTGGGAGGTCTCTGTGCGTAACTGGTGGGTCCGTTCGTGCCTGGCCGTCACCACCGTCGCCGCGACGCTCGCCGCCACGGCCCTGCCCGCCGCCGCCTGCGGCGAAGACGACAAGCCCGCCGCCGCGGCCCACGTCACCGGCGAGCCGGGCGCGGTGAAGAACGTCCGTTCCGTGGGCAACCTCCCGGACGCGCAGGGCGCGATCTCCCTCGCCTTCCTGCCGTACGGTCACCGGGACGTGATGGCCGTGTCGGGCCAGTTCGGCCTGAAGCTCTACGACCTCACCGAAAATCCGGCCGCGCCGAAACTGGTCGGGCAGCTGAACATGCCCGGTCTGTGGGAGACCGAGGACACCGAGGTCGATCCCGTGCGCAAGCTGGTGTTCCTCTCGCGTGACCCGCGTGCTTTCGGCGGGAACACGCACAACGGTGAGTCCGGCATCTACGTGGTCGACGTGTCGACACCGGAGAAACCGGTGCAGCTGAGCTACGTCAAGGTCCCGGCGGGGCACACCACCAGCTGCATCAACGACTGCCGCTACCTGTGGACCGGCGGTCCCGCCAAGGCCGACAACCAGCCCGCCGACTGGGGCGGCAGGCCGATCTGGGTCACCGACGTCCGCGATCCGCGTAACCCGAAGGTTTCCCCGCAGCCGATCGAACTTGCCCGCAACGACGGCAAGACCGACTATGTGCACGACGTCCAGGTCGACAAGAACGACGTCGCGTGGGTGTCCGGCCGCGGCGGTGTCCGCGGGTACTGGACCGACGGCGTGCACCGCGATCCGGTGCAGGGCAAGATGCGGCGCGCCACCGCGTACGCGCCGGTGCCCTACGCGGGCGGCGGGGTCGCCGAAACGGCGGCGCCGTCGAAGTTCATGCACAACAGCTTCCACCCGGCGAACCGCCACGACGACGGCGCTTGGCGTGGCCACGATCTCGTCTACGCCACCGAGGAAAGCTTCGTCGACGGCTGTGCCGGTGACGGCGTGCTGACGATTTCCTCACTCGAAGGCTCGTACGGCGGCGAGGGCTGGAAGTCGAGCCCGGACAAGCCGTTCCGCCTGCGCACCGTCGGTACCTGGGGCGTGGCGGGGCAGGAGGGCAGCGACCCGAAGTCCGACGACTGCTCCGCGCACTACTTCGACATCCAGGACAAGGTGCTCGTCCAGTCGTTCTACGCGCAGGGCACCCGGTTCCTGGACATCAGCGACCCGACGAACCCGAAGCAGATCGCCTACTTCCGGCCCGCCGACGCGGCGTCGTGGGCGCCCTACTGGCACCGCGGCCACGTCTACGTCGCCGACAACAAGCGGGGGATCGACATCCTGAAGCTGACGGCTCAG
The DNA here is from genome assembly GCF_042739735.1 of Amycolatopsis sp. NPDC059027. Lineage (NCBI taxonomy): Bacteria > Bacillati > Actinomycetota > Actinomycetes > Pseudonocardiales > Pseudonocardiaceae > Amycolatopsis > Amycolatopsis sp. NPDC059027. The sequence goes on from NZ_JBHYIK010000071.1 coordinate 40,100, forward strand.
TAAACCCGCCCCCATCGCTGCGGCGCCGTCGGTACGGTGACGGCATGATGCAGCGACGCGCCGACGGCAGCGCGGGGGATGCGGACTACGCCGCGATCGGTGGTGTCTACACCGACTACCGCAAGCCGGACCCGAGGATCGGCGCGCACATCCTGGACGCGCTGGGCGACGCGCGGACCGTGCTCAACGTCGGCGCCGGAGCCGGCGCGTACGAACCGGCCGATCGCGAGGTCACCGCCGTCGAGCCGTCCGCGTCGATGCGCGAGAAACGTCCCGCGCACCTTCCGCCCGCGGTCGACGCGGTCGCCGAGAAGCTGCCGTTCGGCGATCGGTCGTTCGAGGGCGCGATGACGACGTTCAGCGTGCACCAGTGGAAGGACCTGGGCGCGGGACTGGCCGAGCTGCGCCGGGTCACCCGCGGCCCGGTCGCGGTGCTGACCTGCGATCCGTTGCTGCTGCGCAGGTTCTGGCTCGCCGACTACGCGCCCGAGGTCATCGGCACCGAGGCACGGCGCTACCCGCCGGTCGAGGACATCGCCGACGGGCTGGGCGGTGACACCCAGGTCATCGGCGTCCCGGTGCCGATCGACTGCACGGACGGGTTCAACGAGGCCTACTACGCCCGGCCGGAACGGCTGCTCGATCCGGACGCACGGCTGTCCTGTTCGGCGTGGAGTTTCGTCGACGACGAGGTGCACGCCCGGTTCGCCGCCGAACTCCGCCGCGATCTCGCCAACGGCACCTGGGAACGGCGCTACGGCGGTCTTCGCGAGCAGGCGGAATTCGACGGCTCGCTGGTGCTGATCGTGTCCCGCCCGGCGGGGAGCTGATCGTTACTCCGAGGCCAGCAGCTCCTCGAGTTCCCGGACGGCCGTGGTGAGTTCCTCCGCGAACAGCGTCATTTCGTGCGCCACGTGCCGCGGCGTGCACAGGTAGATGTTGAGCCGGTCGGGGAGCAGCACGTACGCGACGCCGATGCACTGCGGGCTCGTCGAACCGAAGCCGAAGTACTGGATGTTGACCGACGGCGCGGAACTCGTGCTCAGGTAGTCGTCGCGCATCTTGACCCAGCCCGGCGACGAATACAGCGGAAGGCCGATGTCTCCGCCACGCCGTTTCTGGATCAGCTGCAGTTCCCACAGGTGCTGCTCGGGCGCGTCACCGGCCTGACATTCCTTCGCACGGGCCACATGCTTCGCCGCAGCGGCCCGAAACGCCGCGCGACGTTCCTCGCGGGAGGCGTTCTCGTCCTCCATCACCGCGACGAACCGCAGCACCTCCGGCGTGACGACGCGCATCGCCTCGGTGCGGCCGTTCTGGAACTGCCGCGTGGCTATCGACTCGTAGGTCGCGCCGGTCAGCCCCTTGGCTCGTTTGTGCGCGAGCTGGTACGCCATCTGCGCGAAGCCGTCCGGCGACATCCCGAGCTGTTTCGCCCTGCTCGCACCGAAATCCTCGAACGACAGGATCTTCGTCGCCGTGGCGTCGGCGTACGCCTGGAACGACGCGGCCGCGGCGCGGGCGTCCGCACGCAGCGCCTCGTCGAGGACGAACTCGATCCGCTCGAACGCCGGTACCCCGTCGGCGCCCGGCCGCGCCACGCGTTCCCCGGCGAGCAACGCGTCGGTGAAGCCGAGGATCGTGGTCCCGTCCAGCTCGCAGTGCTCGACGTTGATGCCCGCGGTGCCGTCGGCGAACACGATCAGCGAGACCGCCTTGTCGAACCACCGGTTACCGCTGTCGCCGTGCAGCAGCTGGTCACACGCTTCCTGCGTGTCCTTCGGCGTGAGATCTTCCAGGCACACACAGAACAACGCGGTCTCGATCGTGTCCAGCGCCTCGGCGTTCCCGGCGTCGATCAGCGCCTGCCGGGTCGCCGCCCACTCCGCGCGGGCCTTGGTGGTGAAATGCCCGGCGGCGGTGGCCGGTTCGTCGATCGCCCGGCCGGTCTTCATGATCGTGTGCAGTCCGGCGATCAGCTGGTCGGTGTCGTACGGGCGGCCGTCCGGCGCGAGCACGTCCAAGCGGAACGGCGTGTCCTGGTGGAACACGACGATGTGCCGCGCGGTGGACGGGCCTGGCCAGTCTTCGCGGTACGGCGTGCGCGCGGTGTCCAGCTCGGCACCGGGGATCCGCGTGGCGGAGAACAGGAACTTGTGCTGCACCATCGACTGCGGCTGTCCGCGCACGATGATCGGCGGGATCGACTCGTCGTCCAGCCGCAGCTTGTAGTCGACGGCCGAGGCGACGAGCTCGGCCGCGCGTTCCACCTGCCCGAGCCCGGATTCGGCGAACAGGAAGAAGAAGTTGGCGTTGAGCGCGATCCGGTCGCGGCGGCCGAGGTACCGGTACGGCCAGAACGTGTCGAGCCAGCTGCGCACGCCTTCGGCCGAGTCGTAGGCCTCCAGCAACGACTGGAGTTCGTGCGCCGGACTGTCCTCGGCGAGGTACGCGCGCACCGCGGCCTCGGTCTCCGCCAGCTCCTCGGAAGTCAGCAGCGGCGCGCACCATTCGAGGAACCCGCGGCAGCTGTCTTCCAGCGTGGGCACGGGGACGCGGGGGAGGCGGTCCTCGTTGCCGAAGGTACGCGTGGACCATTCCGGACTGCTGCTCACGATCATCCTCGATCTCGATGGGGCGGGTCAGGGTGTGTCGCCGAACACGTCGCCGATGCTAGCGGTCGCGTACGACAAAGTGCCGCATTCGGCTCTGGACAGGAGAAAGCACGGGGGCTCAGTCGAGCAGCCGGTCGCCCCGGACGGCCTGGCCGAGGTGCTCGGGCAGGACCCGGCCGAACAGCTGGCGCGTCCGTTCCGGGCTGCCGATCACGCCGGGACGTTCGCTGTAGGCGAAGATCGCCGAATGCCGGGCGACGTTCCCGCGCACGGTTCCCACGCGGTGCAAGGAGAACCGGCCCCGGAACAGCTGCAGATCACCGGGGCGCAGGGTCAGCCTGCGGACGAGGCGCTCGCCTTCGCCGGCCAGCACGGCGCGCACGTCGTCGAAGTTCTCCTCCGTCGCGGACCGGATGTTCGGGCAGTACTCGAAGACGCCGCCCTCGGCCGCTTCCTGGGTGAGCATGCTGACGGTGTATTCGTTGACGTCGAAATGCCACGGATGCGCGCGGCCCGGCGCGATCACGTTGAGCGTCAGCCCGGACAGCGGATCGGCCAGTTCGTGCAGTTCCGGCAGCGCGAAGCAGTCCGCGACGAACCGCTGGAACTCATGGCTGGTGTAGAGCTGCTGGATGATCGAGGTCACCGGGATCTGGTCGCGGGCGACGAAAGCGTTCCCCCGCTCCATGATCGTGGCCCCCGGATGTCCGTCCGGCAGCGGGGAGTCGGTGGCGATGTTGTAAGCGTTCACGAGTTCGACCCGGGAATACGCCAATGGGGCGATCTGGGCGCATTCGGATTCGAGAACCGCGCGCAGCTCGGGCCGGATGAAATCGGTGAGCACACTGCACCCGGTTTCGCGAAGTTCGGCGCGGGTGCGGGAAACGATGTCCTGCCAGGCTCTGCTCCCCTGGTCCGAGAGGGGGTAGCGGGCGGTGTCGACCACCTGGGCTGCGGCCACGGCTTCCGATGTGCTCATCGATGTCCTCTCGACGGGTGGGACCTGTCGTGAACCTCGGAAGGGTTTAGCACAGAAAATGTCGGCGAATCGCGGCCACGAAGTCGTTTGTGATCGGTGACACAGCGTCGTGTGCGCGAGGTGACAAGAAAGCTGCCGAATGGCCCCACATGGTGGTTTTTGTGGGGCATGGTGGGGGTGGGTGGCCGGGGTG
>NZ_JBHYIK010000071.1:43896-49484 GCF_042739735.1 Amycolatopsis sp. NPDC059027
CGCGGCCCCCGCGCGCCCACCCTTTCTTTTGTGCGCCCCCCCCCGCGGGGGGGGCGGGGTGTCAAAACCACCGCCCCCCCCCCCCCCCGCGGGGTCTTGCCCCCCCAGGGGGGCCCAACCCGCAGCCCTTGGTGGCGCCGAGGTTTACGGCGTCAGCAGCGGCAGCAACGGTTTGCGCACCGCCGTCGCCACCCCGTCCGACGCGGCCGCGGCGGCGATCCTCTCGTCCGAGGGGACGCCGTAGTCCGTGGTGCGCTGCCGCAGCGGACGGCCCAGCGGCTCGACCATCGCGCGCATGTCGCTGATCGTCTTGTACGAACCGTTCGCGGCACCGGCCATCCGGCTGATCGTCTCCTCCATCAGCGTCCCGCCGATGTCGTTGACGCCGCCCTGCAGCACCGCCCGGCTGCCCTCTTCGCCGAGTTTCACCCACGAGGACTGGATGTTGTCGATCATCCCGTGCAGCAGTACCCGGGCCAGCGCGTGCACCGCGCGGTTCTCCCGCGGCGTCGCACCCGCGCGAGCGAGCCCGGCGAGGTAGATCGGCGAACTCTGGTGGATGAACGGCAGCAGCACGAACTCGCTGAACCCGCGCTTGCCGTGTTTCTCCAGGCCTTCGCGCTGCAGCCGCGCCAGCAGCTTCAGGTGCGCGACCCAGTGCGCGGGCGTGTCGACGTGGCCGTACATCATCGTCGACGTCGTCGGCAGGCCGACCTCGTGCGCGGTCGTCACGACCTTGATCCACTCCGACGTCGGCAGCTTGCCCTTGGTCAGCACCCAGCGGACGTCGTCGTCGAGGATTTCCGCCGCCGTGCCCGGCAGCGAGTCGACCCCGGCCTCCTTCGCGCGGATCAGCCAGTCCTTCAGGGACAGATTGGTCCGCGAGGCGCCGTTGACGACCTCCATCGGGCTGTAGGAGTGCAGGTGGATGCCCGGCTGCCGACGCTTCACCTCGGCCGCCAGGTCGAAGTACGCGGTGCCGGGCAGATCGGGGTGGATCCCGCCCTGCATGCAGATTTCCGTCGCGCCCGCGGCCCACGCCTCGTCGACGCGGTCGCCGACCTGCTCCAGCGAAAGCGTGTACGCGTCGGCGTCGGTGCGGCGCTGGGCGAACGCGCAGAACCGGCAGCCGGTGTAGCAGACGTTGGTGAAGTTGATGTTCCGTGTGACGACGAACGTGACGTCGTCGCCGACGGTCTCGCGGCGCAGGTCGTCGGCGATCTTCGCGAACGCGTCGAGTTCGGCGCCGTCCGTGTGCAGCAGCGCCAGCGCTTCGTCGTCGGACAGCCCGGCCGGGTTCTTTTCCGCGCTGCGCAAGGCATCCCGGACGTCGACGTCGAAGCGTTCCGGCGCGGACTTGATGTTCGCGCCGATCTCCTTCCAGTCGCCGTACACCGAGTCGAAGTCGCTTCGACGGTCTTCGGTGCGCCCGGTCGTGTCGATTTCGGTGTGCAGGTCGGTGCGGCCGGCCTGCTCCCAGCCGCCGTCGGGTTCCTGCCAGGGGATGCCCTTCGGGATGGCCTCTTCGAGTGCGAGCCCGGTTTCCGGCTCGGTCAGCGCGGCCAGGTGCTCGCCGATCCGCGGGTCCAGCCACGGCTCGCCGGTCTTGACGTACTCCGGGTACACCGGCAACCGTTCGCGCAGCGTGAACCCGAGCTCCTCGGTGTGCCGGCGCAGCTCGTCGACACCGGGCCAGGCCATCTCCGGGTTTACGTGGTCCGGGGTCAGCGGCGACACCCCGCCCCAGTCGTCGATCCCGGCCTTCAGCATCTTCTCGTACTGGCGGCCGATCAGGTTCGGCGGCGCCTGGATGCGCATCTTCGGCCCGAGCACCAGCCGCGCGACCGCGATGGTGGCGGCCAGCTCGTCGAGGTCCGCGTCCGGGGTGGCGCGCATCTTCGTGTCCGGCTTGGCGCGGAAGTTCTGCACGATGACTTCCTGGACGCTGCCATAGGTCCGCGCGACCTTGCGGATCGCGAACAACGCGTCGGCGCGCTCCTCGTGCGTCTCGCCGATGCCGATGAGGATGCCGGTCGTGAAGGGCACCGAGCTGCGGCCCGCGTCCTCCAGCACCCGCAGCCGGACCTCGGGATCCTTGTCCGGCGAACCGTAGTGCGGCTGGCCCTTCTCGGTGAACAGCCGCTTCGACGTGGTCTCCAGCATCATGCCCATCGACGCGGAAACCGGCTTGAGCCGCTGGAAGTCCTGCCAGCCGAGCACACCGGGGTTGAGGTGCGGCAGCACGCCGGTCTCCTCCAGCACCCGGATCGCCATCGCGCGGACGTAGGACAGCGTGTCGTCGTAGCCGTGCGCGTCGAGCCAGTCCTTGGCGGCCTTCCACCGGTCTTCGGGGCGATCGCCGAGGGTGAACAGCGCCTCCTTGACGCCCAGCTCGGCGCCCTTGCGGGCGATGTCCAGTACCTCGTCCGGTGACAGGAACGGCGACTCGACGCGGCCCGGAACGGTCGCGAAAGTGCAGTAGCCGCACCGGTCCCGGCACAGCCGGGTCAGCGGGATGAAGACCGACTTGCTGTAGGTGACGACGCCGGGGCGGCCGGCCTGGGCGAGTCCGGCGTCGCGGACACGGGAGGCGTGCTCGGACAGCGTCACGAGGTCGTCGCCGCGCGCGTGCAGCAGCACGGTGGCTTCGGCGGCGTCGAGGGTCTTGCCGTCCCGCGCCCGGGCGAGCGCGCGGCGCATCGCCGTGGCGGTGGGGGTGTTCACGTCAGCATCGGGTGCCATTCCCGTCACGCTAGGAGCGCCGGGCCACGACCGGCCAGTCCGTAATCGCCTGGTGTCTCACCCGAACGTGATGCCGCACCGTTTTTCCAGCTCAGGGGCCTGCAAAGGTTGTCGATCTCCGATCCGGGCGGTATTACCTAAAGTGTGGCTTCGGTGATCGGCAAGCGCATCGGCGGGCGGACGTACTACTACCTCGCGGAGTCCGCCCGCGTCGACGGCGCACCGCGTGTGGTGACCCAGCGTTACCTCGGCACGGCCGAGGAGATCGCCCGCGCCGTGCCGGGTGACGCCGCCCCGGACAGCGCACGGCATCGCTCCTATGGAGACGTCGCCGCGGTGTGGGCCACGCTGCGACGGCTCGACTTCGTTCGCCGGGTGGACGCCGTTTTCGGGCCTCAGCGCGCGAAGACCACGCTCGGCACGCGGCTCGCGATCGCCGTCCTGCACCAGGCGACCGCTCCGGCCGCCCCACTCGGCGAATGGTGGGCGGGCTCGGCGGCGGAAGACCTCGTCCGGCCGCGTCCACCGAGGTCGGCGCTGACCACGACGGCGCACTGGAAGGCACTGGGGCGACTGACGCCGGAGCGCGTCACCGCCGTCGAAAGCACGATCGCCGAAGCCGTGCTCGGCCTCCTCGGCGACGGCACCGCCGCGCTCGCCGTCGACGTCGCGCAGTTCGCCTCGTTCACCGCGGCCGACTGCACCCTGCCCTCGGCCTGCCAGGACGCGCTCGCCGGGCTCGGCCTCGTCGTCACCCGCGACGGCGCGATTCCGTTGGCGTCACGGGGATATCGCCGGGACGGCGGTGCGACGCCGACGTTCGCGGACCTGGTCGAAAACCTCCGCTCGCGGTATCCGGCCGCCGACGTCACGCTCGTGTTCCACGCCGGCCAGGCCGCACAGCTGGACCTCGGCGCGCGTAGCGGTTTCGTCGGATCCCTGCCGCTGGCAGCACATTCCGACCTGCTGGCGCAGCCCGCTTCCGCGCGCAAACGTGTCGACCCCGAACGCTTCGCCGGACTGACCGCATTGGACACCCTGGCCGTCGTCGACGGCGTCCGCCGCAGGGTGATCCTGACCCACTCCGCGACCCTGCACGCCGCGCAGTCCCGGGCGTTCGCGGACGAGCTGAGCACCGCCACCCGCGAACTCGACGGGCTCGCGGCCGCCCTCGCCGCGGGCACGCATCGCGGCGACCGGTCCCAGATCCACGCCGAGGTCGGCCGGATCACCAGGGGACGCCGGGTCGAACGCGCGCTGTCGACGACGCTGACCGGGTCGAAGTCCGGCGAGATCCGGCTGACCTGGCGCATTGACGACGCCGCCGTGGCCCGGCTGGAGGAGGAGTACTTCGGCAAGCAGGTCCTGGTCACCGACCACGACTGGCCGGTCGCCGAGGTCGTCACCGCCTACCGCGCCAGGACCCACCTGGAATCGACGTTCCGCTGGCTGACCGGGCCCGCGGTGACCGGGCCGACCCCGCGCTGGGAGTGGACGCCCGGGCGTATCGCCGTGCACACGCTCGTCTCCGTCCTCACCGCCACGGTCACCCACCTCATGCGCCGCGAGGCCGACCTCGCCGGGATGAACCTCTCGGTGCGGGAACTGCTGGAGCAGCTCGGCGGGATCGGCGAGACCGTGCTGCGGTATCCGTCGACCGGGGGACGGCCGCGGACGCGCCGGATCCTGACCGACCGGGATCCGGCGCAACAGCGGCTGTGGGAGATCTTCGGACTCGGCGACGCCGTCTAGTCGCGGTGGACCTGGAGCGCGGAGAAGCTCTGGACCACCGGCATCAGCTCGATCACGTTGACGTTGACGTGCGCCGGCTGCGCCGAGGCCCAGTACACGGACTCGGCCACGTCGTCGGCGGTCAGCGGAGTCGTGCCCTCGTACACGGCGTCCGCCTTGCCCTGGTCCCCGTCGAACCGGACCTTCGAGAAGTCGGTGCCACCGGCAAGGCCGGGCTCGACGACGGTGACCCGCACGCCGGTCCCGTGCAGGTCACTGCGCAGGTTCAGGCTGAACTGGTGCACGAACGCCTTGGTCGCGCCGTAGACGTTGCCGCCGGGGTAGGGGTACTTCCCCGCGACCGAGCCGACGTTGATCACGTGCCCGCGTCCGCGGTCGACCATCCCGGGCAGGACCGCGCGGGTGAGGTGGACAAGCCCCGTGATGTTCGTGTCGATCATCTGGTCCCAGTCGGCGAGCTTGGCCCGGTGCGCGGGCTCGAGCCCCTTGGCCAGCCCGGCGTTGTTGACCAGGACGTCGATCTCCCGCCAGCCCTCGGGAAGTCCCGCGACCACCGTCTCGACGGCGTCCGGGTCCTGCACGTCCAGTACGACCGGCAGGACCGCGTCGCCGAGTTCGGCCTTGAGCGCGGTCAGCTTGTCCTCGCTCCGGGCGGCCGCGACGACCCGGAAGCCCTCTTTGACGAACCGGCGCGCGATGGCGGCGCCGAACCCGGCGCTCGCGCCGGTCACGAATGCGGTCTGAGACATGCCGCCAGGCTAGGCGACCGGGCCTCGTCCGTCGTTTCATACCCGCTGACCTGCGGTGATCTTGTTAAGGCACCCCCCTGTTCCGGGCTGTTTTCGGGCGTGTAATGTTCTCTTCGTCGCCAGGGAGACCGGGCGGCCGACCGGGACACGAACCAAGCTCTCGCCTAGGGCGATTGAGTGGGTGTTCCACCAAAAACTGCTAGGAATGACCGCCTCGATGACGGCCGTGTGTTGTGTGGCTGGGGTTGTGGTGTGTTGCTTGAGAACTCAACAGTGTGCTAGTGAACTAAGCCAGTAGAGCTTATTGTTTGAACCCCTCCTCGTGGGGGTTCCTTTGAGGATATG
>NZ_JBHYIK010000072.1:0-19182 GCF_042739735.1 Amycolatopsis sp. NPDC059027
GCACTGTGTTCTTTGCCGGTTGGGGGGGGGGGGTGGTGTCCGGGCTCACCGCGCCCGCGGGTCCCACTCTTCTGTTTTTTTGTGGGGCTCAAACCCCAACACCCCGCCCGGGGGCACGCCCCCGGACCCCCGGCCTGGGTCGCCTGGCGTACCGGGATCGCCTTGTGTGCCAGGGAAGAAGTCGTCATGAGTTGCTTGGGGAGGGATAGTGTCGTCGGTTAGTTCCACCGGTCGGGTCGTCGGGGCGTGGCACGGGGCCTGGTTGCGGGTCGAGGGGCACTGGACCTGGTACCGGCGCTACTGGCTGGCCACGCTGTACTCGACCGGGCTGCAGCCCGTCCTGTTCCTCGCGGCGATGGGTCTCGGCTTCGGCTCGCAGGTGCGGGCCGGGCCTGTCACCGGCGGGCTGTCGTATCTCGCGTACGTCGCTCCCGCCATGCTCGTGGCGGGCGCGGCGCAGCAAGGGATCGGCGATTCCAGCTACCCGGTGCTGTCCGGGTTCAAATGGCAGCGCGACTACCTCGCGGTCACGGCCACCCCGGTCTCCCCGGGACAGGTGCTCGGCGGGCACATCATCTGGACGGCGATCCGGCTCACCCTGTCCGGGATCGTCTACGCCGTCATCGCCGCGTTCTTCGGCGCCTGGTCGAACGCCGGGGTGCTCGCGGTGATCGTCGCGGGCACGGTCACGGGGCTCGCCTGCGCCACCCCGATGGTGGCGATCGCGGCGAAGACGTTCGACGAGGGCGTGCGGTTCGGGCTGATCTTCCGCTTCGTGGTGATGCCGATGACGTTGTTCTCCGGCACGTTCTTCCCGATCACCCAGCTGCCGCTCGTGCTGCGCTGGCTGGCCTGGATTTCCCCGCTGTGGCACGGAACCCAGCTGTCCCGCGCGGTCAGCGTCGGCGGGGTGGGCGGCTGGGCCGCGCTCGGGCACCTGGCGTTCCTGGTCGCGTTGTTCGCCGTCGGCTGGGCGTGCGCGCACCGTTTCTTCTACCGACGTCTGGTGGTGTGAGATGACTGTGCTCGCCGAACCCGCACGCCGCGGCCTGCTGCTGCGTATCCTGCCGCCCGCCCTCTACAGCGGCAGGCCGTCCGCGGTCATCGAGCGGTCGGTGGTGGTGTATCGCCGCGCGTGGATGATTCTGGTTTCCGGCGTCTTCGAGCCGTTCTTCTACCTGCTCGCCTTCCAGCTGGGCTTCGGCAAACTGGTCACCGAGGTCACCGGCCCGGACGGTCACCCGATGAGTTACGTCGCCTTCGTGGCGCCGGCGCTCCTCGCGACCTCGGCGATGAACGGCGCGGTCTACGAGAGCTACAACATCTTCTTCAAACTGCGCTACGGCAAGCTGTACGACGCCATGCTGGCCACCCCGCTCGGCCCGCTCGACATCGCCGCCGGCGAGATCGGCTGGGCGGTGCTCCGCGGCGGGCTCTACTCGCTCGCGTTCCTCGGCGTGACAGCGGCGATGGGCCTGCTCACCTCGTGGTGGGCGCTGTTGCTGCTCCCGGTGGCACTGCTGGTCACCTTCGCGTTCGCGGCGGTCAGCATGGCACTGGTGACGTTCCTGAAGTCGACCTCGCAGTTCGACTACATCAACCTCGTGCTGATGCCGATGTTCCTGTTCTCCACCACGTTCTTCCCGCTGTCCGTCTACCCGGAACCGCTGCAGTGGGTGGTGCGGTGTTTCCCGCTGTACCACGGGATCGAGCTGATGCGCGGTCTCGCCATCGGCGCGCTTTCCCCGGGAATGCTGGGAAATCTCGCCTATCTGCTCGCGCTGGCGGTGATCGGCGTGATCGGCACCACCCGCCGCATCGGCAAGCTCCTGCTCACCTGACGGTCCGGCTCACCGCCGCGGTTCACCCCTGCGCCCGTCCGGCACGGCGGCCCTCGGGTATGCCCGTCCACCGAAACCGAGGGACGCCCTGGCCGCAGCCGCCCGCCGGACCACCGCGCCGACCGCCGGGGACGTCGCGAACGCTCCATTGAGGACGGTGAACGTCCCGGACGGAGCGTTCGCGACAGACAACGCCGCTGCCCGAAGCCACGAGCGTCACGATGTCCTTACATCCCTCGGGCCTGCCGAACACCGTGAAGGACCCCTTCACGGCACCACGATCCACAAAGGACACATCCGGAGCGCGTGAGCAGGCCGCGATCAGCGATCCGGGTCCGGATGCCGCGGCCGCGGCGCGACCGCGGCCAGCGCGTCCACCATCCCGTGCCCGTAGAAGCCGTTGTAGCCCTCGTACCCGGCGCAGTAGGCGTCCTGCAGCCCGTCGCCGGTCAGGTCGTAGTCGGCGGGACACGGCATCGGCATCGCGCTCGACTCCAGTGCACGCCGCAACTGCCGTGGCCCCTGCCCCGGCTGCGTGGAGGCGAGCAGCGCCAGGACCCCGGCCGCGTGCGGCGCCGCCATCGACGTCCCGCACAGCGGCGCGTACCCGCCGGGCACGGTCGAGACGACGCATCGCCCGGCCTCGCCACCCGGTGCGGTGACATCGATCACGCCCAGGCCGTAGGAGCTGTAGCCCGCCTTGACCCGGTCCGCGCCCACCGCCGACACGGACACGACGTCCCGCAGGCCCGCGGGCAGCGCCTCGCACCCACCGCCGTCCATGGGGGTTCCCGACCGGGGCGACGGCGTCAGGTCGACGGCTTCGTTCGTGGCCGCCGCGACGTTGAGGGTCCCCGCCGACGTCGCGTACTCGACCGCTCTGGCCAGCACCTCGTGCACCACGCCGTGGTCGTTCCCGCGCACACAGGACAACGACCACGGGTTGACGAAGAAGCTGCTGTTGGTCACCCGCATGTGCCGGGCCGCGGCCCACATCAGCCCGCACACCGCGGCCTCCGGGTCGGCGTAGCCGCGGTCGTCGATCACCTTCACCGACGCGACCCGCACACCGGGCGCGACCCCGGTGACGCCCTTGCCGTCGTCCGCGGCGGCGATGATCCCGGCGACGTGCGTGCCGTGCGCCGACGTCGTCGGTGCCCACGCGGCCCGCGCGGTGTCGGGTGCGCCGGTCAGGCACCCCGCCGAATCGTCGGCGTCGACCGCCGCGGCGAGATCGGGGTGGTCCGGGTCGATCCCGGAGTCCAGCACGCCGACCACGACGTCGCGGCTGCCACGGGCGACGTCGTGCGCCCACGGCGCGTTGATCGCGCGCATGTCCCATTGCTCACCGGTGAGGTCCGCGCCGGGCACCCGCGCCGGGTCCGTGGGCGCGAGGGTCGCCCTGGCGGGCTGGGGCCGGACCGCGCCGCCGTTCGCCCGCTGGCTCGCGAGCCGCTCGGCCTGCGCGCTGAAGGTACGGCTGGGACCCACCCTGGCGGCGAAGCCGGGATCGGCCGAGGTCGCGACCGCCACCGCGATCTGGGGGTAGTACGCCGTGGTGTCCCCGCAGTCCCGTGCGATCCGCGAACGTGCGACGTCCTCCGCGGTGCCGCGATCGAACGCGACGACGTAGCGGAGCGCCCTGCCGGTGTCGGCGCACGCGGGTTCGTCGGCGTTCGCCGGGGTCACGGCCGTGACACAGGTGCTCAGCACCAGCATCGCGCACACGGCCGCACGCCGCGGCCGCGCCAGCAGGGACACCGGACCTCCCACCGGGGTGCGGGAACGGTGGACGCGCCTCTCGGGCGTCCCGAGCCGCACGCTAGCCACCCCGGCGCGACCGGACAAGCTTTGCCGGGAAGTTCCCCCGGCCGGTGGGCCCCGGCGCGCCCGCGCGGCCTGCGACGGACACCGACTACACCGGACCGGTGTGCTCATGTGGGATACTTGCGGTGGCCGCTGGGCCGTGGGGCATCCGTGAGAGGCGGTGCCTGCGGTGTTGTGGCCCGGTGGTGTGCAGAACCGGCACACGCGCGTCGCCGCCCGTTAGCCCGGGCGGCTGGACGACGTGGCGGGCGGCCAGGGGCCGCGGGCGGGGACGGTGCGCCGCCGAGGAGACCTTGCCGTGTGCGGCACATCGGACCGGTGGCGCCGTCGCGGCTGTTGGCAAGGATTCCCGTCGCTGGTAGAGCACCAGGGCGGAACGAACAGAAAGGGGCCCCTGCGCGGCCGCGTCGGCCGGTGTGAGCCGGAGACGCGCCCGGGGGCGGAGGAGACAACATATGTCGAACGCGGATACACCCGCCGAGAGCAGCGGCGGGAATCCCGCCACACCCACGACCGGTCCGCTGGCCGAGCTTCCGGCCCGGATCCGGGTGCACGCACTCGCGAAGCTGCTCGGCTCGAACAGCCGTGAACTGCTGGCCAAGCTCGCCGAGCTGGGCGAAACCACCCGTAGCGCCCAGTCCAGCGTGACTCGTGAGGTGGCGCTGCGCGTCGCCGCTGCGCTGGGCGCCGTCGAGGATCAGGCGGGGGAGACCCCGGAGACCACCGAAACGCCCGAAGCCGCCGCGCCGGAGCCGGTGGCCGCACCGGCCGCCGAGCCCGCGCCGGAGCCGGAGACCCCGGCACGCCGGGCACCCGCGGCGCACCTGCCGGTGTTCGCCGCGCCGTCGCCGGTGTTCCTGCCGCCGGAGCCGCCCGCGGCGAAGCCCGCCCGCAAGCCCGAGCCCGTCTTCGCCGCCGGCGAGGAGCCGGCCGAGGACGAGGCCCAGGCGCAGGAAGAGACCGCGGCCGTCGAGCAGAACGCCGATGACGAGGGCGACGACGCGGGCGGCAGCCGCCGTCGCCGTCGTCGTGGCCGCCGGGGCCGTGGCCGCGGCAAGGGCGGCGACGAGGCGGGCGAGACCGACGAGCAGACCGAGCCCACCGCCTCTTCCCCCGAGCCCCGTAAGCAGGGCAAGGAGGAGAAGGCGGCCAAGGGCGAGAACGCCGAGCAGGCCGAGAGCGCGGAAGCTCCCGCCGAGGCGGAAGCCGACGCCGAGGGCGAGAGCGGCAGCAAACGCCGTCGCCGCCGTCGCCGCCGCAAGGGCGGGGACGACGGGGAGACCGCCGAAGCGACGGGTACCGACGACCCGCCGAACACGGTCACCCACGTCCGCCAGGCCAAGGCCGAGCCCGAGCGCCCCGCCCGCGACGAGGTGCGCAGCGTGCGTGGCTCGACCCGGCTGGAGGCCAAGCGCCAGCGCCGCCGGGACGGCCGCGAGGCGGGCCGCCGTCGCGCTCCGATCCTCTCCGAGGCCGAGTTCCTGGCCCGCCGCGAGTCGGTCGAACGCACGATGGTCGTCGCCGAGAAGGGCGACTCGACCCAGATCGGCGTGCTCGAGGACGGCGTGCTGGTCGAGCACTTCGTGACGTCCTCGGGCAGTGGCTCGATCGTCGGCAACGTCTACCTGGGCCGCGTCCAGAACGTGCTGCCCAGCATGGAGGCCGCGTTCATCGACATCGGCCGCGGCCGCAACGCCGTGCTCTACGCGGGCGAGGTGGACTGGGACGCCGCCGGTCTCGAGGGCAAGGCCCGCAAGATCGAGCAGGCGCTGTCCACCGGCGACAGCGTGCTGGTGCAGGTCACCAAGGACCCGGTCGGGCACAAGGGCGCCCGGCTGACCACGCAGATCTCGCTGCCGGGCCGCTTCCTGGTCTACGTGCCCGCCGGCGGTGCCACCGGGATCTCGCGCAAGCTGCCGGAGAACGAGCGGCGCCGCCTCAAGGACATCCTCAAGCGGATCGTCCCCGAGGACGCGGGTGTGATCATTCGCACAGCCTCGGAGGGCATCAGCGAGGAGGAGCTCGACCGCGACGTGCGGCGGCTGAAGGCGCAGTGGGACGTCATCAAGGAGAAGGCCGACGCGGGTTCCGCCAAGAAGGGCGGCGCCCCGGTCATGCTCTACGAGGAGCCGGACCTGCTGGTCAAGGTCGTGCGTGACCTGTTCACCGAGGACTTCGGCAAGCTGGAGATCCAGGGCGACCGGTCGTGGGAGACGATCCACGGCTACGTCCAGCACGTCGCGCCGGACCTGACCGACCGCCTCAAGCGCTACACCGGCACCGGCGACGCCTTCGCCGAGCACCGCATCGACGAGCAGATCACCAAGGCGCTCGACCGCAAGGTCTGGCTGCCGTCGGGCGGGTACCTGGTCATCGACCGGACCGAGGCGATGACGGTGATCGACGTCAACACCGGGAAGTTCACCGGATCGGGTGGCAATCTCGAGGAGACGGTGACCCGCAACAACCTGGAGTCGGCGGAGGAGATCGTCCGTCAGCTCCGGCTGCGGGACATCGGCGGCATCATCGTGATCGACTTCATCGACATGGTGCTCGAGTCCAACCGCGAGCTGGTGCTGCGGCGGCTGACCGAATGCCTCGGCCGCGACCGCACGCGTCACCAGGTCGCCGAGGTCACCTCGCTGGGCCTGGTCCAGATGACCCGCAAGAAGATCGGCACGGGCCTGCTGGAAGCGTTCTCGACGCCGTGTGAGCACTGCAAGGGCCGCGGGGTGGTCGTCTCGACCGATCCGCGTTCCGCGCAGGGCAACGGCTCGAACGGCGGTTCCAACGGCCACAACCACGGTGGCGGGGAGAAGAGCTCGCGGCGCTCGCGCGGCCGGAACAAGGCCGAGGAGCAGCAGCACACCGAGCCCGCGCCGAAGACCGAGCCGGTGCACCCGGCGCCGACCCCCGAGCAGCGGGAGTCGGTGGTCTCCGCGGTCCAGGCGATGGCCAAGGCCTCGTCGAAGACCAAGGGCGAGCACGGCGACCAGCCCGAGCACGACGTGCCCGCCGAGCCCGCGGGCCTGAACGGGCACGCCAGGGAGGAGACGCCGGTCGCCGAGCCCGCCAGGGAAGTGGCGGGCGAGCCCGTGACGACCCCGGCGGACGAGGTTCCCGTGGAGCGGGAGGAACAGGAGACGCCGAAGGCTCCTGAGCCCGCTGAGACCCCTGTGACGTCCGGTGCCCCCGAGGCGCCGGAGGCGGCCGACGAACCCGAGGTCAGCGTCCCGGCACCCGCCGTGCGCTCGACCCGGCGGCGTCCGCGCCGTGCCGCGTCGCGCCCGGCGGGACCGCCGGTGCACGCGTCGGAAAAGAGCTAGTGAACAACTAGGGGACCCCGGTGCACACGCACCGGGGAACCCCACGTAACCTGTAGTACGGCCTGCCACCAGAGTAGGCCGCTGCGCGAATCCTGGACCGCCTCCCCGGCGGGCCGATAGCGCTAGCCCCCACCCATTGTCGAGTAATGCAGGAGACTTCCGTGTCGGCGTACGCGATCGTCAAGACCGGCGGCAAGCAGTACAAGGTGGCCGTCGGCGACGTCGTCGAGGTCGAGAAGCTCGAGGGCGAGCCGGGCACCGAGCACACCTTCCCCGCCGTGCTGTTCGTGGACGGTGGCGAGGTCACCACGGACGCCGACGCGTTGGCGAAGGTCTCGGTCACCGGCAAGGTCGTCGAGCAGACCAAGGGTCCGAAGATCCGGATCCACAAGTTCAAGAACAAGACGGGCTACCACAAGCGCCAGGGTCACCGGCAGAAGCTGACCCGCGTCGAGGTCACCGCCATCTCCCACTAAGACTTCTCCGGATCTTCGCAAGAAAGAGGACCGAGCTATGGCTCACAAGAAGGGTGCGTCCAGCTCCCGCAACGGTCGTGACTCGAACGCGCAGCGCCTCGGCGTCAAGCGCTTCGGCGGCCAGCAGGTCAACGCGGGTGAGATCCTCATCCGTCAGCGCGGCACCAAGTTCCACCCCGGCGTGAACGTCGGCCGTGGCGGCGACGACACGCTGTTCGCGCTGGCCGCCGGTGCGGTCCAGTTCGGCGAGAAGCGTGGCCGCAAGACGGTCAACATCGTGCCAAGCGAAGCCTGAGTTCGGCTTCGTAGTAGACCTCTGACGAGGGGTGGGGCCGGAATATCCGGCGCCACCCCTCGTTTGTTTGTGTAATCCCCCTTCTCGCGAGTGAAAGAGGCAAGTCATGGCGTCCCGGTTCGTGGACCGCGCGGTGATCCACCTGACCGCCGGTGACGGTGGGAACGGCTGCGCCTCGGTGCACCGCGAGAAGTTCAAGCCGCTCGGCGGTCCCGACGGCGGCAACGGCGGCAACGGCGGTGACGTCCTGCTCGTCGTGGACCCGAACGTCCACACGCTGCTGGACTTCCACTTCCGCCCGCACGCCAAGGCGGGCAACGGCAAGATGGGCCAGGGCGGCAACCGTGCCGGCGCCGCGGGCGAAACCCTGGTGATGAAGGTGCCGTCCGGCACCGTCGTGTTCACCGAGGACGGCGAGATGGTCGCCGACCTGATCGGCCCCGGCACCACGTTCGTCGCCGCCCAGGGCGGGCGCGGCGGCCTCGGCAACGCCGCGCTGGCTTCCAAGGCCCGCAAGGCGCCCGGGTTCGCGTTGCTCGGCGAGCCGGGGGAGAGCCGGGACCTCGTGCTGGAGCTGCGCTCGGTCGCCGACGTCGGCCTGCTCGGCTTCCCCTCGGCAGGGAAGTCGTCACTGATCTCGGTGCTGTCCGCAGCCAAGCCGAAGATCGCCGACTACCCGTTCACCACGCTGGTGCCCAACCTCGGCGTGATCACCGGCGGCGAAACCGTCTTCACGATGGCCGACGTGCCGGGCCTGATCCCCGGCGCGAGCGAGGGCAAGGGCCTCGGCCTCGACTTCCTGCGCCACATCGAGCGCTGCGCGGTGCTGGTCCACGTCGTCGACTGCGCCACCCTCGAGCCCGGCCGCGATCCACTGTCCGATGTGGACGCTCTGGAGGATGAGCTCGCCAAGTACACCCCCGGCCTCGGCGGGAAGCTCGAGGAACGTCCGCGCGTGGTGGTGCTGAACAAGATCGACATCCCGGAGGCCGCCGAGCTGGCCGAGATGGTGCGTCCCGAGTTCGAAGCTCGCGGGCTCAAGGTGTTCGAGGTTTCCACGGCGTCGCGCAAGGGCCTGCGGGAGCTGACCTTCGCCCTCGCCGCGATCGTCGAGGAGTACCGCGAGGCGCAGCCGGTGCTGGAGCCCGAGAAGATCGTGCTGCGGCCCCTCGCCGTCAACGACGAAGGCTTCACCGTCGAGGTGGACCCGGAGGAAGAGGGCGCGTTCGTCGTGCGCGGCGCCCGCCCCGAGCGGTGGATCCGCCAGACGAACTTCGGCAACGACGAGGCCGTCGGCTACCTCGCCGATCGGCTCAACCGTCTCGGCGTGGAGGAGCGGCTGGCGAAGCTCGGCGCGGTGCCCGGCAGCCCGGTCACCGTCGGCGACGTCCAGTTCGAATGGGAACCCTCGACGCCGGGCGTCGTGGAGCATCTGTCCGGGCGGGGCACCGACGTCCGCTTGGAGCGCAACGACCGCGTCAGCGCGTCCGAGCGCAAGGAGGCCCGCCGGATTCGCCGCGACGGGCCGGACGACGTCGAGGACGCGGAGTGACCGAGACGCGGCAGGCGGTCGCGTCCGCGCGGCGCCTGGTGGTCAAGGTGGGCTCGTCCGCGCTGACGACGGCGGGCAGCGGGCTCGACGTGTCCCGATTGGACGCTCTGGTCGACGCGATCGCCGCGCGGGTCGCGCACGGCACGCAGATCGTGCTGGTGTCCTCGGGGGCGATCGGCGCCGGGCTGGCCCCGCTGTCGCTGGCCAAACGCCCCCGCGATCTCGCGAGCCAGCAGGCCGCCGCGAGTGTCGGCCAGCTCGCGCTGGCGCATGCCTACGCCGAATCGTTCGGGCGGTACTCGCTCACCGTCGGGCAGGTCCTGCTGACCAACGACGACGTCGTGCGGCGCGCGCACTACCGCAACGCGCAGCGCACGTTCTCCCGGCTGCTCGCGCTCGGTGCGGTCCCGGTGGTCAACGAGAACGACACCGTGGCCACCGAGGAGATCCGCTTCGGGGACAACGACCGGCTGGCCGCGCTCGTCGCGCATCTCATCGGCGCCGACGCGCTCGTCCTGTTGTCCGATGTGGACGGACTGTACGACGGGGATCCGCGCGGCGGCGCCACTCGTCGCATCGACGAGGTCCGTGGTGCGTCCGATGTGGACGGAATCACCGTCGGCATGTCCAGCTCGGGTCTCGGCACCGGGGGCATGGTGTCCAAGCTGGCCGCGGCCCGCACCGCCGCCGCGGCCGGGATTCCGGTGCTGCTGGCGGCCGCGGCCAACGCCACCGACGCGCTGACCGAGGCCAAGGTGGGCACCGCCTTCACCGCGGCGGACACCCGGTTGTCCGCGCGGCGGTTCTGGCTCGGGTACGCCGCCGACGCGACCGGCAAGCTGCGGCTGGACGACGGCGCGGTCGCCGCCGTCGTACGCCGCCGCCGTTCGTTGCTCGCGGCCGGGATCACCGGGGTGGACGGCGATTTCCAGGCAGGCGACGTCGTCGACCTCGTCGACCCGCGCGAGCGCGCGGTCGCCCGGGGCGTCGTGGCCTTCGATGCCGGCGAGTTGCCCGAACTGATCGGGCGCTCCAGCCATGAGCTGCCCGCCGAACAACGTCGCGAGGTCGTGCACGCCGACGACCTGGTCCCGCTGCGCTGAGGACGCGGCGAAATCACGTGGACACCGCGTGCGGGGCGTTGCTAGCCTCGCCGTCGTGAACAGTCCCGAGGCGAACAGACTGTAGCCACCGGCCTCCGGTGGCTCTCTTGCGTCGGCGTGCCGAAGGTCCGCGACCGATCCAGGTCGTGATGTGCCCGGCGCGACCCCAGCCACCGGATCGCCGTAGCCGAAATCAGGTTCTTTCCCTCGGTGGCCACGTATGTCCTCTGTGGACTCGTGGTCCGCCGTCGCCTTGTCGACCCTCGATGTGGTTGCGGAGTCTGTTCATGCCTTTCGCCCTTTACCTGCTCGGACTGGCGGTGTTCGCCCAGGGGACGTCCGAGTTCATGCTTTCCGGTCTCGTCGCGGACATCGCGGCCGACCTGCACGTGTCCGTTCCCGCCGCCGGTTTGCTGACCTCGGCCTTCGCGGCCGGGATGGTGATCGGAGCCCCGGTGATGGCGTTGCTGAGCCTGCGCCTTTCCCGGCGTGGCGCGCTCGTCGCCTTCCTGAGCGTCTTCGTGGTCGTCCACGTGCTCGGCGCGTTGACGGCCGATTTCGGCGTCCTGCTGGCCACCCGCGTTGCCGGGGCGCTGGCCAACGCCGGGTTCTGGGCTGTCGCGCTGGCCGCCGCGAACGCGATGGTCAGGCCGGAACTACGCGGCCGCGCGACGTCCATTGTGGTCAGTGGGGTCACCGTCGCCTGTATCGCGGGCGTCCCGGCCGGTGCGCTGCTCGGCCAGTTCTGGGGCTGGCGGTCGGCCTTCTGGGCGGTCGCCGTGGTCTCGCTCCCGGCCCTTTTCGCGATCCTGCGAACGATTCCCGGTGGCCGCCCGGCGTCGGCGGAAACGAGTGCGCGCAAGGAACTCCGCGTGTTGCGTGAGCCCCGGCTACTGGTCGTCCTGCTGCTCGGCGCGCTGGTCAACGGCGGGACGTTCGGTACCTTCACCTATCTCGCGACGCTGTTCACCACGGTCGGCGGGCTCGGCGTCGGCTGGGTGCCCGCCCTGCTCGCGCTCTTCGGTGTGGGCTCGTTCCTGGGCGTGACACTCGGAGGCAGGCTCGCCGACGTCCGGCCCGGTTTGGTCCTGTTCGGCGGAAGCGCGGCCCTGCTGCTCGGCTGGATCCTGCTGGCGGTCACGGCCGCGAACCTCGTCGTCGCGATCGTGCTCGTATTCGTGCTGGGCGTGCTGTCGTTCGGGGTCGGGTCCACGCTGATCCCGCGCGTGTTCGCGGTGGCTCCCGGCGCCCCGACGCTGGCAGGTGGCCTGGCCACCGCCGCGTTCAACGTCGGGGCCGTGGTCGGGCCGTGGTTCGGCGGGCTCGCCATCGGCACGGCGCTCGGTTATCGCGGCGCCCCCTGGGTGAGCGCGGTGCTGGTGGCCCTCGCGCTCGCCCTCGCCGTCGCCACCCAGCGCTTCCCCGAGCGCCGCCGCGCGAAGGCCGACGCTACGGCTTGAGGTGGCCGACGACGCGCGCCAGCTGGTCCGCGTAGGCCCGGGCGAACTCGGGGGAGCCCGGATCCTGGCCGGTCAGCGCGCGGACCACCCGGGGCAGCGCGAGCGCCGCGCTCGCGGCGGACATCAGGATGAGCAGGAGCGTGGCGGGGTCGACGTCGTCCGGGAAGTCGCCCGCGGCCTGGCGGGCCCGGACGTAGTCGACCTGGTGCCGCAGGAATTCCCGCTGTTCCTCGACACCGACGGCGTCCGGCGCGCCGTCGGTCAGGTTCTCCCAGAGGAACAGCCTGCCGAGGTCGACGTCGCCCAGCCCGGCGGCGGCGAAGTCGCGGACGACGTCGGCCAGCGGGCGTCCCGGATCGGCCAGCGCGACGTAGTCCTGGTTCATCGTGCTGGTCAGCTCGGTGTACAGGCCTTCCTTGCCGCCGAAGTAGTACGAGATCAGCTGCTTGTTCACGCCCGCGCGTGCCGCGATGTCGCCGACCCGTGCCGAGGCGAACCCCTTCGCGCCGAACTCGGCTTTCGCGGCTTCGAGGATCCGCGCCTTCGTGCGTTCGGGGTCGCGTTTGCGCTCGTCCGGGCGCGGCGAGCGGCGGGGAGTCGGTTCGGCCACGGGACCAGCCTAGTCGCTGACTCTATCAGCTTCAGGGTTGACTTAATTATCCGTGAGGATGATTATGAGGTGGGCGAGAGGAGCTGAAGATGACCACGAGGATCGCCGTCATCGGCGGCGGCACGGGCGGGCTGTGCCTGGCGCACGGACTGCGAAAAGCAGGACTGGACGTGGCCGTGTACGAGCGCGGCCGGACCCGGGCGGAGCGGCTACAGGGCTACCGGGTGCACATCAACCCGCACGGTGCGGCGGCGCTGCGCGCCTGCCTGCCCGACGAGCAGTGGGAGAGATTCGTGGCCACCTGCGGACGGCGTGGCGGCGCCTTCGCGTTCGTCACCGAACAACTGCGCGAGCTGGTCGTGATCGACGACGAGGGCGGTCACGACCCGGCGTCGGCCCATCATTCGGTCAGCCGGATCTCCCTGCACCAGGTCCTGTCCTCGGGTCTCGACGGAATCCTGAACTACGGCAAGGAATTCGTCCGCTACGAACAAGGCCCGAGGTCCGTCACCTGCCATTTCGCCGACGGCAGCACGGCCGAGGCCGACCTGGTGATCGGCGCGGACGGCGCGAATTCCCGGGTACGCAAGCAGTTCCTGCCGCACGCGGACCGGGTCGACACCGGGATCGTCACCGTGGCGGGGAAATTCCCGCTCACCGACGAGACCCGGTCACTGCTTCCGCGACGGCTGACGGGCGGGCCGAACCTCGTGATGGCGCCGAGTGGCCTCGGGATGTTCACCGCCCCGCACGAATTCGGTGGCACGGCGGTGAACGACGAGACCGCGGAGATCGACCCGATCCTGTTCGACAACACCGGTTCCTACGTCATGTGGGCCTTCGGCGCGAACGCGGCACGGTACCCGGCCGGACTGTCCGAACTGGACGGTCCGGGCCTGCGTTCGATGGTGCTGGAGCGCGTCCACGGCTGGCATCCCGGGTTCCGCCTGCTCGTCGCGGACAGTCCGGGGGAGACCGTGACGCGGATTCCGCTGCTCACCTCGGTTCCCGTGAAGCCGTGGCCCACCGGCCCGGTGACCCTGCTCGGCGACGCCGTGCACAGCATGACCCCGTTGCGCGGGATCGGGGCGAACACGGCGCTGCGGGACGCGCGGTTGCTGTGCCGTAACCTCGTCGCGGCGCACCGGGACGGCGGCGACGCCGGTGCCGCCGTCGCGGATTACGAACACCGGATGCGCGACTACGGATTCCAGGCCGTGCGTGCCTCGGCCCGCAGTGCGGACCAGTTCGTGTCCGAGAATCGCTTCGGCAGGGCGATGGCTCGCGGTGTGCTGGGCCTGATCGGCTCGGTGCCCGCCCTGAAGCGCCGCGTCTTCCGGGACCAGGGCAACTCCTGAGCAAATCAGAAATAACAACCCACTGTGGTTGTAGATACCAAGTCGATCGAAAGTAAGCGGTCGTGCAGGTCGGCGGACCTTGCTGGGCGGCTTACTTCCGATCTCTTTGTTAAATGCCCCTTAAGTTTTCTGGCGTTCATGGCGGCCGGTCGTATCGTTGCGGTAGGTGGTTCACGGGAGAACCGCCCAAGCGTGAGGGGGCATCATGCTGGAAGTATTCGTGATCCTGGGCGTCATCATCGTCGGTCTGCTCGCGATCGCCGTGGTCGTGGACTTCAAGGACCGCAACCGCAGAGGGCGTCCGCTCGCCAGGGGGAACGGCCTCGGCCAGGCCCGCCGCGACGACGTCAACCAGAACCCGCAGACCGGTGACCAGGGCGGTTACCTGTACTGGAGCTAGAGCCGGTCGGGCGTGTCGATGCCGAGCAGTGACAGGCCGAGCACCAGCGTGCGCGAGGCCAGCGTCGCCAGCCGCAGCCGTGACGCGCGCAGTTCGTCCGTCGGCGCCGTGAGCACCGGGCAGCGCTCGTAGAACCGGGAGAACACCACCGCGGTTTCGTACAGATACGTGCACAACTTGTGCGGCGAGTAAGACGACGTCGCGCTGTGCACGGCCTCGCCGAAGCGGAGCAGGCTCAGCGCCAGTGTCCGCTCGGCGGGGTCGTCGAGCAGCACCGGCGTGTCCGGTTCGGGTTCGCCCGCGCGGGCCAGCAGCGAGCGGATCCGGGCGTTCGCATACTGGAGGTAGACCGACGTGTTGCCCTCACGCGCGAGCATCCGATCCCAGGCGAAGACGTAGTCGCGCTCGCGGTCGCCGGACAGGTCCGCGTACTTGATCGCGCCGATGCCGACGGCACGGGCCACCTCCCGCTGGGCATCGGCGGGCAGTTCGCTGCGTTCCGCCACGACGGACTCGGCCTGGCCGACGGCTTCGGCGAGCAGATCGGCCAGCTTCACGGTGTCGCCCGCCCGGGTCCGCATCGTCTTCCCGTCCGCGCCGAGCACCGAGCCGAACCCGATGTGCTCGGCGTGCTGCGTCGTGAGCCACTTCGCGTCGCGGCAGACCGCGAAGACCATCGCGAAGTGCTGCGCCTGCGGTGCACCCACGACGTAGAGCAGGTCGGTGGCGCCGCGCTCGGCCGTCCAGTACCGCAGCGTCGCGAGGTCGGTCGCGGCATAGCCGTAGCCGCCGTCCCGTTTCCGGACAATCAGCGGGAGCCGATCGCCTTCCCGGTTGCGGAATCCGTCGGGGAACACGCACACCGCGCCGTCGCTGACCTCGGTCAGCCCGGTGGCCTCCAGATCCGCGACGACCTTGGCGAGGTACGGGTTGTAGAAACTTTCGCCGTAGAGGTCGGCGTCGGTCAGGGTGACGCCGAGCAGGGCGTAGACCTCGTTGAAGTGCCGTGTCGACTCGTCGACGAGTCGCTGCCAGGTCGCCAGTGTCTCGGCGTCGCCGCCCTGCAGCAGCACGACGCGTTCGCGTGCCCTGGTCGCGAAGGCCTCGTCGGTGTCGAATTTCCGCCGTGCGGCCCGGTAGAACGCGTCGAGATCCTCGATCCGGCTGCCCTCGTGCCGCTCGTCGAGCAGCTGCTCGATCAGCATGCCGAACGGGGTGCCCCAGTCACCGAGATGGTTGTGCGGCAGCACCTCGTGCCCGGCGAACCGCAGCAGCCGGGCGAGCGCGTCGCCGATCACCGTCGACCGCAGATGCCCGACGTGCATTTCCTTCGCGACGTTCGGGCTGCTGTAGTCGAGCGCGATCCGCCGCGGGGCCGTTGTCTTCGCGACCCCGAGCCGGGGATCGACGGCGATCGCCGCGACGCGCTGTTCCAGCCACTCGCGGCGCAGGACGAAGTTCAGGAACCCGGGGCCCGCGATCTCCGGTGGCTCCGCGATCCCGCCGAGGTCGACGTGCTCGGCGATGAGGGCCGCCACTTCCCGCGGCGCGCGGCCGGCCCGTTTGCCGAGGCTCATCGCGAGATTGGCTTGGTAGTCCACGCCTTCACGCGTGGACACCTGGATCAGCGCCTCGTCGGGAGTCAGCGTGATGTCCAGTGCACGGGCGACGGCGTCCACCACGCGTCGTGCCAGTTCCTCGCTCACCTCGGCTGTCTGCATGGTGTCCCTCCTTCGTCCTCGTCGCGGAATTCGCAGGGTAGCGGGAGGGAACGCGCGGTGACGAAGGATTTAGCGCAGCTCGCTGCCGCGCGTCTCGGGGAGTACAAAGTGGACAGTGGCATGCCTTCACCTGACGTTCGGACTGCCCTCTACCGGATCGCCAGCCGGTTCGGAAGTTTTCCTTGCGTGCGGTCCTAGCGGCGCCACTCGACCAGTTCGTCCAACTGCAGGCGCTGCTGCCGGAACAACTCGCGCCGCACGCCGTCCTCCTCCGGCGCGTACCCCAACGTCACGACACCGGCGAGCCCCCAGTCGTCCGGCAGCTCCAGCAACTCGCGCAGCCCTTCTTCGTGCGGGCCGAAGAACCCGGTGGCCAGGCCCTCGTTCGCGGCGGCGAGTTGCAGCAGTACGAGCAGGCTGCCGCTGTCGAACCACCAGTACGGCACCGGCCAGCCGATCTCGGTGCCGTCCTCGTTGATCTTGTCGGGCTTCCGGTATCGCTCGTGGTAGGACTCCTCCCGCACGCACAGGGCGATGAGCACCGGTGCCTGGCGTACCCATTCGGGAAAGCCCACGCGGCCGTACTTCGGGTCGTAGAGGTCGGCGATCCGGTCCTGCAGCCCGGCGTCGGTGATCACGAGCAGCCGGTGTCCCTGGCTGAATCCGGCGCTCGGCGCCCGGTGGATCACCTTGACGATCCGCCTCAGCACCTCGTCGTCGACGGGGTCCGGCCGGTAGGTGCGCACCATGTGGCGTGCCTTGAGCACTTCGGCGAAGTCCATGAACTCATCGTGTCAGCGAATTGCGGGCCGGTGTACTCCTTTCGTCGTCGGGTTGTCCGGTCGTCACGCCGTGCTGGCGAGCGCGAAGGGCAGGACAGCGGGTGCGCCCGCCTGGCGCAACAGCCGGGACGCCAGCGTCATCGTCCAGCCGGTGTCGATCACGTCGTCGATCAGCAGGATCGGCCCCGCCGCACCGGAAACCCGATCCCCGACCTCACCGGGCAGGCTCAGCCGTCGCCACAGATCGGCCAGCCGCTGAGCGCTGTTGGCCTGCCGCGGCGGCGGACCCGCCGACTCCAGTGCGCCCAGGTATTCGAGCCGCCCGATCGAAGCCAGCCGGGTGGCCAGGCTGTGCGTGAGCCGGGGCCGGGTCGCCGAGGGGATCTCGACCACCGCGACCGGCCGCTCCGCCCACTGCCAGGCGGCCAGCACCTTGACGCAGGCCTGGAACACGCCGTCCGGGACCTCGCCGTCCTTCGCCGTCGTTCCGACGAGCTCCCGCAGCCGGGTGCCCCAGCCGACGTCGGTGAGCCTGCCGAGCACCTGACCCGGCTCGGCCTGCTCGGCGGCCGCGATCCGCCCCGACAGCGGGACGTCCAGCGCGGACATCCCGCTGGGCCACTGCTTGCGTTGCGCCACTTCGACTCCCGGCCGCTCCAGCCGTTCGCGGGTGGCGACCACGCTGTCCTCCGACACCGTCGTGTCCCAGTGCTCGCCGGTGCAGTTGTCGCAGCGCCCGCACGGCGCCGCCTCGGGGTCGTCGAGCTGACGACGGAGGTACTCCATCCGGCACTCCGTCGTGCCGAGATAGCCGAGCATTGCCTCCTGCTCGGCGGTACGGGCCGTGGCGACCCGCGCATACCGCTCGCGGTCGTAGTGCCAGTCCTGGCCGGTGCTCTCCCAGCCGCCCTTGACGCGCCGGACCGCGCCGTCGACGTCGAGGACCTTCAGCACCATCTCCAGCCGCGTCCGCGACAGCTCGACGGTCGGCTCCAGCGCGGCTGTCGAAAGTGGACGGTCGGCGTAGGCGAGCGAGTTGAGCACCTGCGTCACCCGCAGCTCGTCCGGGAAGGCCAGTGAGCCGAAATACGCCCAGATCGCCCTGTCCTCCTCGCCGGGCAGCAGGATCACCTCCGCCCGCTCCACACCGCGACCGGCACGCCCGACCTGCTGGTAGTACGCGATGGGGGAGGACGGGGCGCCGAGGTGCACGACGAACCCGAGATCCGGTTTGTCGAATCCCATTCCGAGCGCGGACGTCGCCACCAGCGCCTTCACTCGGTTCTCCAGCAGATCGTCCTCAGCGGCCTGGCGGTCGGCCGGATCGGTCTTCCCGGTGTAGGCCGCGACGCGGTAGCCCCGCTCGGCCAGCAGCGAGGCCACATCGTGGGCGGCCGCGACGGTGAGCGTGTAGATGATTCCCGAGCCTGGCAGCTTTTCCAGATGCTCGGCGAGCCAGGCCAGCCGTGCCTGCGGGGTCGGCAGCCGGCAGACCGACAGCCGCAGGCTTTCCCGGTCGAGGCTGCCGCGCAGCACCACGGTGTCCCCGCCGGTGCCGATGCCCAGCTGATCGGCCACATCGGTGGCCACCCGGTCGTTCGCGGTCGCGGTGGTGGCCAGCACCGGGACGCCGTCGGGCAGCTCGGCGAGCAGCGTGCGCAGCCTGCGGTAGTCGGGGCGGAAGTCGTGCCCCCAGTCGGAGATGCAGTGGGCCTCGTCGACCACGAGCAGCCCGGCGCTCGCGGTCAGCTTGGGCAGCACGGTGTCGCGGAAGTCGGGGTTGTTCAGCCGTTCCGGGCTCACCAGCAGGACGTCCACCTCGCCCGCCGCCACGGCCGCCTGGACTTGGTCCCACTCCTGCGGGTTCGCCGAGTTCATCGTCGCTGCGTGGATCCCAGCCCGCGCCGCCGCGGCGATCTGGTTGCGCATCAGCGCGAGCAGCGGCGAGATGATCACCGTCGGCCCGCTGCCGCGTTCCCGCAGCAACGCTGTCGCGAGGAAGTAGACCGCCGACTTGCCCCAGCCGGTGCGCTGCACGACGAGCGCGCGCCTGTGCTCGGCGACCAGTGCTTCGATCGCCGTCCACTGGTCCTCGCGCAGGGTCGCTCGCTCACCGGCCAGTGCCCGCAGGAGGGTCTCGGCTCGGTCGCGGAGAGGTGAGGTCGTGTCCACGTCCCCACGTCTACCCCATGCCACCGACGGACCTGTAATCGGCGGTGTCGCGACTGGACCACTCGTGCCGCGAACGGGTAGATATGTGACACAGGTCACATTCGAACGGGCGTAATGGGGGTCACGGTGCCGAGTCTCCCTGGCAGACCGGTTCCCCTCGGGGGGAGGAACCGATCTCCGGCGGTTTCCCCCAGGCCGCCGGAACGCGGGGGGGGGGGGGGTGGGGTGGGGTGGGGGGGTGGTTTGTCTAAAAACCAAA
>NZ_JBHYIK010000072.1:19192-49421 GCF_042739735.1 Amycolatopsis sp. NPDC059027
GGCGCTCCCCCCCGGCGCGGGGGGGGGGGGGGGGGGGGGGGCGCGGGGGGGGGGGGGGGGCCCCCCCCCCCACCGCGTGCTTTCGGCGGCCGCGCTGTCAGGCTCTCCGCGCGCCGCGTCAGTCCCGTGTCAGCGTCATGTCGGCGGACCGGACGAACGTCCCCGGCATGGAGACCAAGTCCACCGCACCTGGGGCCCGGCCGAGCCGAATCGCCGGGCGGTTGCTGGCCGATCGCCACTCCCTGCCGCTGTCGATCACGCTGCACCTTCTTCCCGGCGTCCTGATCGTCGCCGTCTACCTGCTCATAGCGCGGCCGCTGGCCAAGTCCATCGGGTATCCGCCGTTCCTGGGCTGGGCGATCGCCATGCTCCTGGCCCTTGCGCCGTTCGAACTCGGCCTGCTGCTGTGGCTGGGCCGTCGGCGAAACGGCCGTTTGTCACTGCGCGGAGTGGTGCGCTATCGGGACAAGCCGCTCCCGCGCGGGAAACTCGTCGCCCTCGTCATTCCCTTGATCGTGTGGTTCCTGGTGGTGTCGTTCGCGTTGATGCCCGTGGACAGCTTCGTCTACGACCTGTTGTTCCGATGGCTCCCGTTCGAGGGCGCGGGCGGCGGCCTCACCGACGGCCTCGCCGGATACCCGCACGCGGTCATGGTTGTCGCACTGGCGGCGTGCATTCCGCTGACCGGGCTGGCCTTCCCGATCATCGAGGAGCTCTACTTCCGCGGCTTTCTGATGAGCCGCCTGTCCCGGCTGGGCCGGTGGGCTCCGGTGCTCAGCACGGTGCTGTTCTCGCTGTACCACCTGTGGTCTCCCTGGGTGTTCCTGTCCAGGGTCGTCTTCTTCTTCCCGGGGCCGTGGTTCGTCTGGCGGAAGAAGGATCTGCGGGTGTCGCTCGGGATGCACGCGGGCACGACTTTCCTCCTGCAGACGCTCGGCACCCTCGCCCTCCTGCTGAATCTCCTGCCGTGACGCGCGCTATCGCCTGCGGGAGATGGCGACACCGGCCAGGCACAGCACGCCGCCGATAAGTCCGAACGCCGTGGGAATCTCGCCGAGCAGCAGCCACGACAACAGCACCGACGCGGCCGGAACGGCGTAGGTCACCGCGGACAGCCGCCCGGCGTCCATGCGGCGCAGCGCGTAAGCCCACGCGGTGAACCCGACCGCCGTGGGGAACACGCCCAGGTAGCCGGCGCCGAGCACCGCCGGTGTGGAGGCGACCCGCAGCTCGCCGATCAGCTGGGGCGTCCAGGGCAGCAGGACCACGGTGGCGACGACACAGCCGAGCCAGATCGCGGTGAGCCCGTCGACGTGGCGCAACGCCACCTTCTGGATCATGACGCCCGCGGCGTAGAGCGCGGCGGCCAGCAGGCACAGCAGCACGCCCGACGCATCGCGCTGGGTGGTGGCCCCGGTCGCGATGATCGCGGCTCCGCCCAGCGCGACGAGCGAGCCGACAATGAGAGAGCGCGAGAAGCCTTCGCCGAGAAGCTTCCCGGCAGCGATGGCGACCAGCAGCGGCGCGAGGTTGACCAGCAACGCCGCGGTCCCGGCGTCGACGTGTCGTTCTCCCGCGTTGAGGGCGACCGTGTAACCGGCGAGCCACAGCACTGCGTACGCCGCGATCAGCAGGAAAGCCTTGCGGGACAAGCGGATCCGGACCGCCCGCTTCGCCACCACGATCACGGTGAGCGTGACGGCCGCGACGCCGAGCCGCAACAGCGCCAGCGGCGCGGGGGACAATGCGTGCCCGATGCCGCGGATGGCGACGAACGACGAACCCCACAGCACCACCGCGAGCCCGGCTGCGGCCGCGATCTTGCCGATGTCGGTTTTGCTGGTGCCGGTGGGCCGGGCGGTATCGAGTAGATCGGTCACCCAGGCATCGTCGCCCGCGTCTTCTGTACAGCACAAGCGACGAGTTCTGTACCTCTGTTAAGTAGCGCTGTACAGTCGCGGCATGCTGGACATCCCACGGCTCCGCGTCCTGCGGGCGGTCGTCGCGACGGGTTCGATCCGCGCGAGCGCCTCCGCACTCGGCTACACACCGTCGGCGGTGAGCCAGCAACTCGCCGCGCTGCAACGGGAAACCGGCCTGCGGCTGTTCGAACGGTCCGGTCGCGGCATCGAGCCCACCGCGGCGGGCCGGACCCTGGCCGCCGAGGCAGACACGTTGTTCGAGTCGTTCAGCCGGGTCGAGCGGGTGGTCGGCGATCTGCGCGCCGGACGGGTCGGCAGCCTTGCGATCGGCTACTTCGGCTCGGCCGGTGCGACATGGCTGGCGCCGACTGTCGCCGCGCTGCGTGCCGAGTTCCCGGACCTCCGGCTGGACCTGCTGCTGACCGAGTTCACGCCGGGCGACCCGGA
Organism: Amycolatopsis sp. NPDC059027; assembly: GCF_042739735.1. NCBI lineage: Bacteria > Bacillati > Actinomycetota > Actinomycetes > Pseudonocardiales > Pseudonocardiaceae > Amycolatopsis > Amycolatopsis sp. NPDC059027. Next base: position 21,562 of record NZ_JBHYIK010000072.1, read on the forward strand.
CGTCGACATCTTCGTCGAGGAGACCGGTGCCGAACGTCCGGCAACCATCGAGGTGCGCAGACTCGCCGAGGACCCCTATCTCGCCGTCGTCCGCGTCGACGACCCGCTCGCCAGCGTGCCGGAGGTGCGACTGGCGGACCTGGCCGAGCGGCATTGGGTGGACAACGATCTGCGCGAAGGGCCGTGCCGCCAGGTGCTCCTCAACGCCTGCGCGCAGGCCGGGTTCTCCCCGGGTTTCGTGGTGGAGACACACGACTACCGGACCGCGATGTCCTTTGTGGCAACGGGAATCGGGCTGACCGTGGTGCCGGCGCTCGGCATCGGCGAGCTGCCGGAGGGCCTGACCACCGTCGCGCTGACGGCTCCCACTCCGGTCCGGCATCTGAGTCTCGCGGTGAAGAAGTCGATCGCGCGGCACCCCGCCGCCCGCCGCGCCGTCGAGCTGCTGGAAGGGCTGGTGTGCGGGAAAATCCCGAGCGGGCTTACCTGACGCTCTCTGGAGCGCCCAGCCACACGTCCTGGCGATCCGGCGTCACGGTGAGGCCGAACCGGGTGTACTCCGGCTTTCCCCGCTCGACCCACTCGGCGTGCAGGGCGGCGACCTCGTCCCACAGCCGACGCGGGCCGGACTGGCGTACCGTCGGAGTGGCGGGGGTCAGGTCGATTGTGGCCCAGGAGCCGTGAATTTCGTGGATGTGCACCGCGGTCCACCGGCCGGAATCGGCTTCGTCGGCGTAGTGGTAGACGTCCGGCAAGCCTAGTCCGACGAAGAAACTGCCGTGGATGTCGGCCATGGTGTCGCGGACGATCACGCGGTCGGTAATGGTCTCGGTGGTTGGGCCGGTCTCGCCGATGTCGCACACTCGGCAGTCGGCGTGCTGGTCCCGCTGAGCGCGTAGCCGCATGAACGAGACATTGCCGTCGAACCGGCCAACGGCGGTGTTGTCCTCCTTGACGCTTAGCCGGAGCAACGCCGCGTTGTGCCAGTCGGTGATCCACGGGGCGATGATCAGGCCGCCGGGGCGGGTCTGGGCGATCCAGGACTGGGGCACCCGGTACACGCTCGCCGTGGCGATCACGCGGTCGTAGGGGGCGTTCGGCGCGTAGCCGTCCTCGCCGTCCGCACACACCACCGTGGGGTTCAGACCGGCGTCGCGGAGCGCGGTTTTCGCGCTGGCGCACACGTCTGGGTCGACTTCCACCGTGGTCACGTGGTCTTCGCAGAGCCGGGCGGTCAGCAGGGCCGCGTTCCAGCCGGTACCGGTGCCGATCTCCAGCACGCGATGCTCGGGAGCGACATCGAGCGCGTCGAGCATGAGCGCGACGACGGTCGGCATCGACCCCGAACTCGTCGGCGAACCGCCGATCTCGCCCGGCTTGGTCTTGCCGTCGTCGACCTGGGTGACGACCGGGCGGTCCGCGGAAACAGCGGCCTGCCACGCGTCCGGATCCGCGGAGCGGGTGGTCCAGGCGTACCCGTCGCCGGAGGGAATCCAGATTCCTTCGGGAACGAAGTTTGTCCTCGGGGCCCGCTCGAACGCCGGGCGCCATTCGGCGGAGAGGTGGCCCGCCGCGATGGCGTCGTCAACGCTCCAGTGCGCGCTCAGTCTTCGCCCTCCTTCTTCGCCCTCCTTCTTACTGTGGTCGCCGCCTTCGTCCTGCTGACTCTCGGCCTCGATTTTGGTCGGGTCGTAGTCGCCCTGCTTATCTCCGGTCACGTCACGTTTACCCGTGTCGACAAACGCTACGGCCAGCAACGGCGGCGGGATAGGCAGCGACCGGGTGGCGCCGATCCACTGCCTGATACATCCTCACCTGAGATGGCCGGACCAGCCGCGCAGCTCTAGCTGAGGTGGTGACGCAGTGCGGTCCGGTGTTCCACGGGTCCCGGCGGAGCCAGTTCTCCTGCCCGGCCAGCGCATAGCTCATCGGCCCTCCGCAATGTCGGATTCGTCTCCGGCTTGCAGGCGCTCGATCACAGCACGGGTGTACTCGGCGATGTCCGGGTTGAGATGTTCCAGCGCACGTCCGTACCAGCAGCCCACCAGCTTCTGCACCCGCGTGAGGTCGAAGTCGTCGTCGGCCTCCGCCATCGCCCGATGGAATTCGCGCTCGAACTCGACGAGATCATCGGCACTGGTTGCTTTCAGAGCCGCACGGACCCGAGCGCCGAGCGTTCGAAGGTGACCCGGGGACGGTACGAGGGCCGGTCCGGCGAACCGTCGATCAGCAGGCCGGGAATGTCGGACCCGAGAGTGGTCATGGCTCCTCATTGTGCTGGGCATGCCACCCCGAAGTAAGGCACTACCCCCGAAGGTGGTGGCGCAGTGCGGTCCAGGTGGTGGGGCCGGTGTGGAGGACGCCGCTGGCGTCGCCGAGTTTCGAGTCGCGGATGGCACGCCCACCGTCAGGCAGTTCCGCCAGCTCGACACATTCGTTGCTGCCATTGCTGGCTTGCCCGCTGTAGCTGGACTTGCGCCAGGTGAGCCGGGTCGGTACGCGCTTGCCGGTGTGTGCCACGGTCGTCACTTCCAGTCAGTCGATGAGTCGACCGAAGGTGCCCGCCGCGTCGTCGATGAGGGTCTTCGATGCCTCGAACGGCAGTGCCGACACCCGTTTGTGGTCGAACACCAGCCTATACGGCTTCGTCGTGGCGGGGCGATCCCGGTAAAGCGTCTCCTCGACACCGTCGACGGCCACCATGTCGCTGTTCGGATCGTCGTCAAAGCCAATCAGCGTGAAGTCGTAGCCCATCCCGGGATGAGCGCCGCCTTCGTTGGGCTGGACCTGCAACTCGATATGCCGTTTGTCGGCCTGGGCCCGAAGGTGGCGGAGCTGGTCGCGCATCACGGCTGGGCCGCCAACCGGAATGCGTAGCGCCGCTTCGTGGATGATCACGCGGACGGTCGGCGGCGGGTCCGCCACGAGGATTTCCTGCGTGGCCTTCCGAACGCCGATCAATTCCTCCCTTCGCTCGGGATCGATGAAACCGCTCTCGGCGAACAGCGCGCGCATGTAGTCCTCGGTCTGGAACAGGCCGGGAATCAGCAGTGTCGCGACGATCAGGATCTCATCCGCGTCCTTGCTCAGCTCCTTGAAAGTACGGGTCTTGAGCGGCACGAACCCCGGATACTCACTCCTCGTCTGCCGGATCTCGCGTGAGAGCTGAAGCCAGGCGTCGGTCTCCTCCGGCGAGCAGTGGTACGCGCTCGCGAGCAGCAGGATCTTCGCCTTGTCGATGCGGGTTTCGCCCTTTTCGATCCGGTGCATCGTGCGGACGGCGACGTCGAGGACTTCGGCGGCGGCTTCGACGGTGAGCCCCGCGCGCTCGCGGAAGGCGCGCTCGGCCGCGCCGACCTGGCGTTTCTTGCTGGTCGAGGTGTTCTTGCCGGGTGGCATCAGTGGGGTCGCTCTTTCGTGTCAGTCGGCTGGGATCTACGGTCAGTATGGCAGCTCAAAGTGGTCAGAGTCACAACTTCACTCTAAAGTGGCAGTGTAAAACTGTCACTGACATGTTTACATGGGCATCACCAAACCCCAGGCGAGGGAGAGATGATGGCCGTGTTCCCGGAACAGCGAGAAAGGGTGTCCGTGTCGATGATCATCGACGGCGACACCGCCATGACGTGCCGGATCGAATCGGAGGAAGACCTGACCTTCACGATCGGCTCCGCGCTCGAGTCGTATCTGACGTTGGACCACGTCGCCGCGCGGCGGTTCCGGGACCTGCTCGGGACGGCGCTGGCGAAGGTCGCCGCCGGCGGGGGTGCGCCGGGCCGGTGAGGCACGCGGCCCCGGTCCGCGGTGTATAGGCTCACCAGTCATGTCACCACGGCGGATCGGGGTCATGGGCGGCACGTTCGACCCCGTGCATCACGGCCACCTCGTCGCGGCCAGCGAGGTCCAGTCACGGTTCGCGCTGGACGAGGTCATCTTCGTGCCCACCGGTCAGCCGTGGCAGAAGGCCGACAGGGTGGTCACCAAGGCCGAGGACCGGTACCTGATGACCGTCATCGCGACGGCGTCCAACCCGGTCTTCTCGGTGAGCAGGGTGGACATCGACCGCGGCGGCCAGACGTTCACGGTCGACACGCTGCGCGATCTGCACGCCGAGTATCCCGACGACCAGCTGTTCTTCATCACCGGCGCGGACGCGCTCGAACAGATCCTGACCTGGCACCGCGCCGACGAGCTGTTCACCTACGCGCACTTCATCGGCGTGACCCGGCCCGGCTACCGGCTCAACTCGCATCACCTGCCCAGCGGCAAGGTGAGCCTCGTCGAGGTGACCGCGATGGCGATCTCCTCGACGGCCTGCCGCGAACGCGTCGAGCGGGGCGAGCCGGTCTGGTACCTCGTGCCCGACGGCGTCGTCCGCTACATCGCCAAGAAGGACCTGTATCGCAAGGACGAAGGTGCGTGATGCACGGCATGTCGGTGCCGCCGGGTACGCTCTTCGGGCGCATCCCCAACGACAAAGGAGCACTGTGACAGCCACGTCCCAGGCACGGGAGCTGGCCGTAGCGGCCGCGCACGCCGCGGCGGACAAGAAGGCCAGCGACATCGTCGTGCTGGATGTGTCCGAACAGCTGGTGATCACCGACGCCTTCGTCATCGCCTCGGCCCCCAACGAACGGCAGGTCGGCGCGATCGTCGACAACGTCGAGGAGAAGCTGCGGATGGCCGGGCACAAACCGGTCCGCCGTGAGGGCGCCCGCGAGGGCCGCTGGGTGCTGCTCGACTACGTCGACGTCGTGGTGCACGTCCAGCACCAGGAGGCGCGGGTCTTCTTCGGCCTCGAACGGCTGTGGAAGGACTGCCCGCGCATCGAGGTCGAGGGCCTGGCCGAGCCCGGCGAGGCGGAAGACGTGGACGAGGCTCAGTGAACCCCCGGCGGCTGGTGCTGTGGCGGCACGGGGAGACCGACTACAACGCCGCCGGACGGATGCAGGGGCATCTCGACTCGGCGCTGACCCCGGTCGGCTGGAACCAGGCGCGTTTCGCGGTGCCGGGGCTGGCGCGGTTCTCGCCGGAACTCGTCATCGCCTCCGACCTGCGCCGCGCCACCGACACCGCCACCGTGCTGACCGAGGCGCTCGGCGTCCAGCTGCGCATCGACAAGCGGCTGCGGGAAACGCATCTGGGCGAGTGGCAGGGCCTCACCGGCGAGGAGGTCGACGCGGCCTATCCCGGCGAGCGCGACCGCTGGCGTGCCGATGCCACCTGGGCCCCGCCCGGCGGTGAGTCCCGGGTGGACGTCGCCGAGCGCGCGATCGAGGTCGTCGCCGACCTGAGCCTGCCGAACTCCGGGGCAGGCGACACGGTCCTGCTGGCGACGCACGGCGGGCTGATCATCGCGCTGACCGCGAAGCTGCTGGGCCTGCCCGTCGAGGTGTGGCCGTCGCTGGGCGGGATCGTGAACTGCCACTGGGTCGAACTCGTCCAGCGGGACGGGAAGTGGCGGCTGTACGCGTACAACGCGGGTATCACCGGCTGACGATGGGGCCACGCCTGCTGGTGTTCGGCGATTCGCTGAGCTTTCACGGACCCGAGGGGCCGTGTGCCGCCGACGAACCCCGGCTGTGGCCGAACATCGCTGCCGAGGCGCTCGGCGGGAGCGCCGATCTCGTCGCCGGTTTCGGCTGGACGGCGAGGGACGCCTGGTGGTCGCTCATCGGCGATCCGCGGGTCTGGGCCGATCTGCACCACGTCGACGCCGTTGTCCTCGCCGTCGGCAGTATGGACACCCTGCCCTCGCCGCTGCCGACGTATCTGCGCACCGGACTGCGGTATCTGCGGCCGGATCCGGTCCGCAGGCTCGTCCGCAAGGCGTACCTCGCGGCTCAGCCACGGCTCGCGATCGCGTTGCGCGGCCGTCCCGTCGTGCTGCCCGCGAAGCTCACTGTGCACTACCTCGACACGGCCGTCGGGGCGTTGCGCATTCTCCGGCCGGAGCTGCCGATCTTCGGGATGCTGCCGTCGGTTCACCGCGCCGCCGCGTACGGCGGCGTGCACACCGCGCATCCGGGCGCGACCACCGCGCTGGCGGAGTGGGGCGCGCGGGCGGACGTGCCCATGCTGGACCTCCCCGCCGTCGTCGGCGAGCATGTCCGCGGCGGGCACGGGAACCCGGACGGGATGCACTGGGGCTGGGCGGGGCACGCCGCGGTCGGCGACGCGATGGCGAAGCTGATGACGCCGTCCCTCACACCCGGCCACGTAGGCTGACGCGCGTGTCGGTCGCGGTAGTCACGGATTCCACCGCCCACCTGCCAGAGGGGTTCGCCGAGCGCAGCGCGGTGCGGGTGGTGCCCCTGCACGTCCTGGTGGACGGTGCGGTGTCCCTCGACGGCACCGAGATGGGCCCCGCCGCGCTCGCCGAAGCGTTGGGACAGCGGAAGATCGTCACCACTTCGCGGCCGACACCCGCCGAATTCGTCGCCGAGTTCCGCGCCGCGCTGGACGCGGGTGCCGACGCCGTCGTGTCGGTGCACCTGTCCCGCGAGCTGTCCGGCACCTGGGAGGCGGCGGTGCTGGCGGCGCAGGAGGTCGGGCCCGATCGGGTGCGCGTGGTCGACTCGCGGACCACCGCCATGGGCCTGGGTTTCGCGGCCCTGCACGCCGCCGGTGCCGCCGCGGCCGGAGCGTCCCCGGCCGAAGTGGAGGCCGCCGCGGTGGCGACCGCCGAACGTTCCGAGACGCTGTTCGTGGTGGAGACGCTGGACTACCTGCGCCGGGGTGGGCGGATCGGCCCCGCGGCCGCGCTGCTGGGCACGGCGCTCGCGGTGAAACCCGTGCTGCACATGGACGACGGCCGGATCCGGCCACTGGAGAAGGTCCGCACGATGAACCGCGCGGTGGCGCGGCTGGTCGAACTCGCGGTGTCGGCCGCTGGGCAGGGCGAGGTCGAACTCGCGGTGCACCACCTCGCCTCGCCGGAGCGCGCGGTCGAACTGGCCAACCGGCTGGAGGAGGCCGTGCCCGGCTCGTCCGGCTGTGTTGTTTCGGAGATCGGCGCGGTGATCGGCGCGCACACCGGCCCCGGTGTGCTCGGCGTCGTCGTCCAGCGCGCGATCGGCTGAACCGCCTCCTGACTGTCCACAGTAGACACCGGCGTCGGGGGCGCACTGAAGGCGTCCTTCACCGCGTCCAGTGTACTGAAAGCGCCCTTCAGTGCACGGGGCCTTGATCCGCCGGATGCGGGGTCTCGCTGCCCCGGCCGCCCCACCGAGGGACGCGCTTGTCGCACCCAATGCACCGAGGGACGCCCTTGTCGCAACCAGCCCTGCGACCCATCACGAGCACCGCGGATCTCGGTGCAGCCCACCGTAGACGCCTCCCAGCGCGCTCCTCCGCGACGGACACCGCCGCACCGAGCCCGAGCAGATGGGTAACCCGCCAGCATCGCATCCGGGTACGACGGAAACCGGTCGAATCCGGCCGTGCCCGGGCGATCTGTCCACAAGACCCCACTTGTCCACAGCCGCGCCGATTTCCCCTGCCGGACGGCTTCCGGCTGTCCTAACGTCGATCGTGTGTTCGACCCCACCGCCCGGGACCCGGGCTCCTCCGTCAACGCCAGGCTCGCGTGGCTGGCCGATCAGCTGTCCCCGGACGCCCCTGCGATGGGCGCCGGTGGGCGGCTGGTCCGGCGCTGGCTGCCCGCGGGGCTGGCGGGTGGCGCGGCGGGCAAACGCCGGCTCGTGCTCGGCGCTGTCCTCCTCGGTGTCGTCTTGCTGGTGGTCGGCGCGGTGGCGCTCTTCGGCGGCAGGCCTGCCGCGGAGAGCCCGCCGGGGCTGCCGAGCGCGAAGCCGGTCGCCGAGCAGCCCCAGCAGCCGAAGACCGGTCTCGTGATCAGCGTGATCGGCCGGGTTCGGTCGCCGGGGCTGATCACCCTGCCCGCGGGCGCACGCGTCGCGGACGCGCTCCGTGCCGCCGGTGGCCCGGAACCCGGCACCGATCCGAGCGCGCTGAACCTGGCCCGGCGGCTGACCGACGGAGAACAGCTCGCGGTCGGTGTCCCGGCGCCGGCGGCGGCCGGGCCCGGCGGAGCGGGCGCGCCACCGGGCAAGGTCGATCTCAACGCGGCCACGGCCGATCAGCTCGACACCCTGCCGGGCGTCGGCGCCGTGATGGCCCGCCGGATCGTCGAATGGCGTACCCGGCACGGCGGGTTCGCCAGCGTCGAGCAACTTCGCGACGTCGAAGGCATTGGCGAAGCGAAGTTCTCGAAAATCCGGGAGCAGGTGAGCGTCGGATGAGCGCGGGGCTTGGCACACCGGAGACGCGGCAGCCGCCGCCATGGTGGCGTGCGCAGGATCCCCGGCTCGTCCCGGCCGCGCTGGCGGTGTGGGGCGTGACGCTGGCGGCGCTGCTCGGCACGTGGTGGGTGGCCGTGGCAGGGGGAGCGGTCACCGCGATCGCCGGCGCGGTGGTGTTCTGGCGCCGCCCGTCCTGGCGAGCGGCGGCGGGTGCGTTGCTACTGCTCGGGTTGGCGCTCGCGGGTCCCACTGCGATGCGTGTCCGCGACGCGGAACAGGATCCGTTGCGCGCGGCCGCCGTCCATGGGGCTCCGGCCGTGCTGCGGGTGGTGGTCACCGAACGGCCGAAACCGGTCCGCTCGGCCGGGTATGCCGATCGTCAGGCCGGTGCCCGGTCGGTCGTGCTCCCCGCCGAGGTGACCGCCGCGGAGGTCGCGGGGCGGCGCGCCGAGAGCACCGGCCGTGTCTTGCTGCTCGCCCCGATCACGCCATGGTCGGGCCTGTTGCCCGGTCAGGCCGTGACGGTCTCCGGGCAACTCGGGCCCGCGCGTGGCGCGGAACTGATTGTTGCGGTGCTGTCGGTGCGTGGTCCGCCCAGCGATGTCGGTACCGCGCCGTGGTGGCAGCGGGCGGCCGAGTCCTTGCGCGCCGGTCTGCACCGGCTGTGCGCGAGTCTCCCGGAAGAACCCGCCGGTCTCCTGCCCGGTCTGGTCGTCGGGGACACGAGCGCGTTGCCGCCCCGAGTCGAGCACGAGTTCGTCTCCTCGGGGATGTCCCACCTCACGGCCGTCAGCGGTGGGAACCTCGCGATCGTCTGCGGCGCGGTGCTGCTCCTGCTGCGCGTGCTGCGGATCGGGCCACGTGCCTCGGCGATCGCGGCCGGGCTGTGCCTGGTCGGATTCCTCGTGCTCGCGGGGCCGGAGCCGAGCGTGCTCCGGGCCGGGGTCATGGGCGCGGTCGGCCTGCTGGCACTGGCGCTGGGCAGACAGGGCTCGGCCTTGCCCGCGCTGGCCTTTTCGGTCTGCGCGCTGGTGATCTGGGATCCGGCGATGGCCGTCGACTTCGGCTTCGCGCTCTCGGTGCTGGCCACGGCCGGGCTGGTTCTGCTGGCGCCGCGGTGGGCGGACGCGATGGTGCGCCGGGGCGTTCCGGCGGGCTACGCCGAGGGGCTGGCCATCCCGCTCGCGGCGTTCGTGGTCACCGCGCCGGTGCTGGCGGGCATGGCGGGTTCGGTGAGTGTGGTGTCGGTGCTGACCAACGTGCTCGCGGCGCCGGTGGTGGCACCGGCCACCGTGTTCGGGGTACTGGCCACCGTCGTGGGGCCGTGGTGGCCCGGCGCCGGGAACGTGCTGGTCCACCTGGCCGATCCGGAGGCGCGGTGGCTGATTCTCGTGGCGCGGCACGGCGCGCGGGCACCCGGCGCGGTCTTGGACTGGCCCGGCGGCTGGTGGGGCGGTCTGCTCGCGGCGGCGCTGCTCGCCGTCCTGGTGGTGGCGTTGCGGCTGCGCCGGATCCGGGTACTGGTGACGGTGCTGCTCGCCGTGGTGCTGCTGGTGTTCGTTCCGGTCCGGGTGTTCGCCCCGGCCTGGCCACCGGACTCGTGGGCGATGGTCGAATGCGATGTGGGCCAGGGTGACGCGCTGGTGCTGGCGACGGCCGAGCGCGGCCGGGCGGTGGTCGTCGACACCGGGCCCGAACCCGGCCCGGTCGACGAATGCCTGCGACGGCTCGACATCGACCGCGTGCCACTGATCGTGCTGAGTCACCTCCACGCCGATCATCTGGGCGGGCTGGTGTCGGTGTTCGAGGGCAGAACGGTGGGCGCGGTGGCGGTCGGGCCGGGCAGGGCGCCGGGCTGGGCCTGGCGGCAGGTCGCGGAGGAAGCCGGACGCCAGGGCGTGCCCCTCCTCGAACTGAGCGTCGGGCAGCGGCTGGAGTGGCCGGGGCTGTCCCTCGACGTGCTCGGGCCGCGATACGTTCCGGCGCGCTCGGCCACCGAGCAGGACGGGACGATGGTCAACAACAGTTCGGTCGTGCTGCGCGCGGGAACGCCTGCCGGGCGCGTGCTCCTGACCGGTGACGTGGAACTGGCGGCGCAGGCCGATTTGCTGGCAGGGGGAGCGGATCTGCGGTCCGAGGTCTTGAAGGTCCCGCACCACGGGTCACGGTATTCGCTGCCGGACTTCCTCACGGCCGTCGCGCCCCGCGTCGCGATGGCCAGTGTGGGCGCGGGAAACCGCTACGGCCATCCCAGCAAGTCCACTGTGGACGCTCTGATCGCGTTGGGGGCGTTGGTGACCCGCACCGACCTCGACGGGGACACCGCGGTGCTCCCGGACGGTGGCGGTCCGGCGGTCTCCCGCCGGGGCGAGCCGCGTGGCCCGCCCCGGCGGTGAACCGGCGTCAGTAGCCGAGGGCCTCGCGCACGGCGGCGGCCGACGGTGCGACGGTCGCCTTGGGGCCGACGTGGTCCTCGACGGCGTCGAGCGTCTTGAGGCCGTCGCCGGTGATCAGCAGGACGGTCTCGGCGTCCGGGTCGAGCTTGCCGGTCTCGATGAGCTTCTTCGCCGTGGCGACGGTGACCCCGCCCGCCGTCTCGGTGAAGATGCCTTCGGTACGGGCCAGCAGCCGGATGCCCTCGACGACCTCTTCGTCGCTCACGTCCTCGATCGCGCCGTTGGTGCGGTTGACGACGTCGAGCACGTACGGGCCGTCGGCCGGGTTGCCGATCGCCAGCGAGCGCGCGATGGTGTCCGGCTTGACCGGCTGGACGACGTCGTGCCCGGCGCGGAACGCGGCCGACACGGGCGAGCAGCCGGTGGCCTGGGCGCCGAACACCTTGTACGGGCTGGCTTCCACCAGTCCGAGCTGGCCGAGCTCGCGGAAGCCCTTGTCCACTTTGGTCAGCTGGGAGCCGGAGGCGATCGGCACGACGATCTGCTCGGGCAGCCGCCAGCCGAGCTGCTCGGCGACCTCGAAGGCCAGCGTCTTCGAGCCCTCCGAGTAGTACGGGCGGACGTTGACGTTCACGAACGCCCAGCTCTCGTGCTCGGCGGCGAGTTCGGTGGCGAGGCGGTTGACGTCGTCGTAGTTGCCGTCGACGGCGATCAGCGCGCCGTCGTACACCGCGGTCGTGAGGATCTTGGCGCGTTCCAGCGTCTTCGGGATCAGCACGACCGACTGCCAGCCCGCCCGGGCGGCCGCGGCGGCGACGGCGTTGGCGAGGTTGCCGGTCGAGGGACAGCACAGCACCTCGAACCCGAACTCGCGGGCGGCCGCCAGCGCGACGGCGACGACCCGGTCCTTGAAGGAGTGCGTCGGGTTGCCGGTGTCGTCCTTGACCCAGATCCGCTTGACCCCCAGCGCTTTCGCCAGCCGGTCGGCCCGGACCAGCCGGGTGCAGCCTGGCTCGGTGTTGGGGATCTCCTCGACGTTGGAGGGAACCGGAAGGAGTTTCTTGTAGCGCCAGATGTTCTTCGGGCCGGCTTCGATGTCCTCGCGCCGGACCCGGCCGAAGTCGTAGGCGACCTCGAGCGGCGAGAAGTCTTCGGCGGAGACGAATTCGGGAGCGAGCGGCTGCCGGTGACCCTCTTCCTTCGACACCAGTTCGACGGCCGGGCCCAGGTCCGGGGTCTTGGTGGTGGAGGTCGTGCCGAGGGTTGCGGTCATCGCGAGGTTCCTTTCCTCATCTGTCCCGCCGAGGCGGGCCGGAATTGGCACCGTGTTCGTCAGCTATCCCGCGATCGCGGGATGACAGGCTTTGACGCCGGTTGCCGGGGCTTCGTCGGGCCGTTCCCTCTGCCCCTCTGGATGAGCGGTATTCAGTTGTCGGCGCGCCGCTGGGCGCTGCCTCGGAACACACCGTACGGCATCCTGATCGGCTCGTGCCACGGTGGGCGCGCCGGTGTCACCGGAGCGGGCGTGTCGCCGGGCGGGTGAGAGGATCGGGGGGTGACCGCGCAAGCCACCGCCACCACACCGCTGCATCTCGTACTCGGTGAGGAAGAACTGCTCATCGAACGGGCTGTCCGCGCCGCCCTGGACGCCGCCAAGGCGGCCGATCCGACCGCGGACATGACCAGGATGCGGGTGTCCGAACTCACAACGCCCGAACTCGCCGAACTGGTGAGCCCCTCGCTGTTCAGCGAGGGCCGGGTGATCGTCCTCGAGGCGGCGCAGGACATCTCGCAGGAGCTGTCCGACGCCGTGCTGTCCTACCTCAAGGCGCCCGCCGACGGGATCGTGCTGGTCGTCGTGCACACCGGGGGCGGCAGGAGCAAGGCGGCGAAGGCGCTGCCCGCCGCGCTGCGCAAGGCCGGGGCCCAGATCACCGAGTGTCCCAAGCTGACGAAGGCCGCCGACCGGGAGTCGTTCGTCCGCAACGAGGTCCGCCGGGCGGGCGGCAAGATCGACGGCGCCGGGGTGCTCGCGCTGATCGACGCCGTGGGCTCGGACCTGCGGGAGCTGTCGTCGGCGGCGACGCAGCTCGTCGCGGACTCCGGCGGCGTCGTCGACGAGCAGGCCGTGCGCCGGTACCACCGGGGCCGCGCGGACGTGACGGGCTTCGCGGTCGCGGAGAAGGCCGTGGCGGGGGACAGGGCGGCCGCGCTGGAGCAGTTGCGCTGGGCGATGCAGCTGGGGGTGCCGCACGTGCTCGTCGCCGACGCGCTCGCCGATGCCGTCCGCACCATCGCCAGGGTCTCCGCGGCCGGACGGGGCAACCCGAACCAGATGGCAGGGGAACTCGGCATGCCGCCGTGGAAGGTGCGCAAGGCGCAGGGCCAGTCACGCGGCTGGAACCAGGACGGTCTCGCCGCCGCGATGCGGGTCGTCGCTCGGCTCAACTCCGAGGTCAAGGGTGCCGCGGCGAGCCCGGACTATGCACTGGAGCGAGCTGTGAACGAGGTCGTCGCCGCCAAGGGCGACCACTGAGGCCGGCCGCTGAGGAGAAGGACACGCGGAAGGCCCCGGCGACCGAGGTCGCCGGGGCCTTTCGGAGAACGGCTCAGATGCTGTTCGCGCGCTTGGCCATCGCGGACTTCTTGTTCGCGGCCTGGTTGGCGTGGATGACGCCCTTGGTGACCGCCTTGTCCAGCTTCTTGGCGGCCTCGCGCTGCAGCTCGACGGCCTTGGCCTTGTCCCCGGACTCGGCGGCCTCGCGGAACTTGCGGATCGCGGTCTTCACCGAGGACCGGATCGCCTGGTTGCGCTGACGCGCCTTCTCGTTGGTGGTGATGCGCTTGATCTGCGACTTGATGTTGGCCATGGTGGCGCTCCTGTCGTGTACTCGGTGAGTTCGCTGCCGCGTCGCTGTGGCCCCGGCCACCCTCACGGGCGCCCGGGTTTCCTCCCTGACGGAATGCCGCACGACAACGAACGGAAAGCCTAACAGCCTGCTCCGGCGGCCTCGCGAGGGCCTCGACGTGATCGCTTACGCGTACTACGGTGGGTGGAGTCAGTGCCTAGGGTTCCGCCAGCGGCCCGCACCTGCGGGAGAGACAACAAGGGCCGGTGGGGCAGGTCCGAGCGGCACCATCGGCGGCTCAGGAGCCCGCCGTTCATCTGACGGGACAAAAGCCTGGAGGACCTGGGGTTTTCGCGTGCGCGAAAACCTCGAAAGGGTCCGATGAACGCCACCGCTCTGTCCCTCGTCCTCGTCGCCGCCGTCGTGCACGCCGTGTGGAACCTCGCCGCCAAGCGGGTCGGCTACGGCGGTGCCCGCTTCGTGTTCCTCTACTACACCGTTTCGGCCGTCGCGCTCCTCCCGGTCACGATCGTCGTCCTCGCCGTGGAAAACGAACGTCCACAGTGGACTTGGCTGCTGGCCGCGGCGGTGACCGCGCTGCTGCACGTCGGATACGGCGTGGTGCTGCAACGGGGTTACGTCGTCGGCGATCTTTCGGTGGTCTACCCGCTCGCGCGGGGTACCGGCCCGCTGCTCTCGGTCATCGCGGCGGTCGTGCTGTTCGGTGAGCACCCCGGCTGGCTCGGGCTGGCCGGCGCCTTCCTGGTGATCGTCGGCGTGCTGGTGATCAGCACCGGGCGCCGGGACGGGGAGACCGATCCGCGGGCCCGCCGGGCAGGGATCGGCTACGGCCTGCTCACCGGCGCGTTCATCGCGGGCTACACGCTGTGGGACGCGCACGCGGTGACCGGTCTCGCCGTCCCGCCGATCGTCTACTTCGCGGTCGGCTCGGTCATGGAGTGCCTGCTGCTGATGCCCTACGCGCTCGTCGACCGGCCGATGATCGGCAAGCTCTGGCGCGAGCACAAGCGCGAGGCGCTGCTGGTCGGGCTGCTGTCCCCGGTCGCGTATCTCCTGGTGCTCTACGCGCTGCGGATCGCCCCGGTCAGCCTGGTCGCCCCCGCGCGCGAGCTGAGCATCGTGCTCGGCGGGCTGGCCGCCTGGCTCGTCCTCGGCGAGGCGAACGCGGTGCGCAGGCTGGTCGGTTCCGTGGTCGTGTTGTCGGGTATCGCCGCGATTGCGGTGGCCTGATCTTCCCGGTAGGGATTGAGCCCATGGAAGTGCTGAGCAGCAGGGTTCTCATCCATCCGCGCGACATCGAGGCGTCCACCGCGTTCTATCGCGACACCCTCGGGCTGGCGATCGACAAGGAGTTCCCCGGCGGCACGGTGTTCTTCCTCGGCCACGGGTCGCTGGAGATCGTCGGCAGCGCGAGTGCCGGGCCGAGCCCGGACGTCGCGCTGTGGATCCAGGTCCGTGATCTGCCCGCCACGCTCGCCGACCTCGCCGGCCGAGGGGTGACGCCGGTGCGGGAGGCTCGCCGGGAACCGTGGGGGCTCGACGAGGCGTGGATCGCCGATCCCGACGGTACTCGCATCGTCCTGGTCGAGGTGCCCGCCGGGCATCCGCTGCGCACCGATCCCCGGAGCTAGCGCGCGGGCTTGACGGCGCGCAGCTGCGCGGCGAGCGCGGTGAAGCCCGGCGGCTCCCATGTCCAGGTCTGGAGGTCGGTGAACCCGGCGGACTCGGCTTCGCGGGCGAGGACGTGCCGCGACACGGGCAGCCACTTCTCGTGGGCGGAGATCAGCAGTCTGCCGCCAGGACGCAGGACGCGGTACAGCTCGGCGAAGCCCGCCGCGCGATCGGGCCACAGCTGGACGTTGTTCACGCTCAGTGCCACGTCGAGCGATCCGTCGGGCTCGCCGGTGTCCGCGGCCGTGCCCTGGTGCAGTTCGGCGCGGTCGCCGCAGCGCTGGTGGCACAGCGCCAGCATGCCCGGCGACGGATCGACGCCGACCGCGCGACGGGCGAGCTTCGCCACGTCGTCCAGGCCGACGCCGGGGCCGGGCCCGACGACCAGTACGGACTCGTCCGGTTCGATCTTCGCGAGTGCGGCCACCCGGTGCTCGGTCTGTGCGTTGCCGTGTGCCATGACCAGGCCACCGAGGCGGCCGAGCAGACCGCGGGGATGGCCGAACGTGCGGTCCAGCAGACCGGCGGGGGCCGGTCCGGAGGCGGGCACGGGCGAGGGGGAAGTGCTCATACTTCGAGGGCACCACGGCCCGCCGCGGCCCGCATCGGGGATGACCCCCACCCGCACCCGGAGCTCCATGGGACCATAGGGGTGGCCATCCCCGACCTTTCCCGAGGATCACACGAGTGAGCACGTTCGCGGACACGACTTTCACCTCACCGGAGCTCATCCGGAACTTCTGCATCATCGCCCACATCGACCACGGCAAGTCGACGCTGGCGGATCGGATGCTGCAGCTCACCGGGGTGGTCGAAGCGCGGGCGATGCGCGCTCAGTACCTCGACCGCATGGACATCGAGCGTGAGCGCGGCATCACGATCAAGGCGCAGAACGTGCGCCTGCCGTGGCAGGTCGACGGCCAGGACCACGTCCTGCACATGATCGACACCCCCGGCCACGTCGACTTCACCTACGAGGTCTCCCGCGCGCTCGAGGCGTGCGAGGGCGCGATCCTGCTGGTCGACGCCGCGCAGGGGATCGAGGCGCAGACACTGGCCAACCTGTACCTGGCGCTGGAGAACAACCTCCAGATCATCCCGGTGCTGAACAAGATCGACCTGCCCTCGGCCGATCCGGACAAGTACGCGGCCGAGATCGCGCACATCATCGGCTGCGAGCCCTCGGACGTGCTGCGGGTTTCGGCGAAGACCGGCGCGGGCGTCGGCGAGCTGCTCGACGAGGTCGTCCGCCAGGTCCCGCCGCCGCAGGGCGACGCCGACGCCCCGGCCCGCGCGATGATCTTCGACTCGGTGTACGACACCTATCGCGGCGTCGTCACCTACATCCGGGTGGTGGACGGCAGGATCACCCCGCGCGAGCGGATCCGGATGATGTCCACCAACGCCACCCACGAGCTGCTGGAAGTCGGCATCATCTCGCCGGAACCCAAGGCCAGCAAGGGACTCGGGGTCGGTGAGGTGGGCTACCTCATCACCGGCGTGAAGGACGTCCGCCAGTCGAAGGTCGGCGACACCGTGACCTCGGAGCGCAAGGGCGCCACCGAGCCGCTCGCCGGGTACCGCGAGCCGAAGCCGATGGTCTACTCCGGGCTCTACCCGGTGGACGGCTCGGACTACCCCGAACTGCGCGAGGCGCTGGACAAGCTCCAGCTCAACGACGCCGCGCTCGACTACGAGCCGGAGACGTCGGTCGCGCTCGGGTTCGGGTTCCGCTGCGGCTTCCTCGGCCTGCTGCACCTGGAGATCACCCGCGACCGGCTGGAGCGCGAGTTCGGCCTCGACCTGATCTCGACCGCGCCGAACGTCGTCTACCGCGTGGTGCTCGAGGACGGCACCGAGGTCACCGTGACCAACCCGTCGGACTGGCCGACCGGGCTCAAGATCTCCGAGGTGCACGAGCCGGTCAGCAAGGTGAGCATCCTCGCGCCGTCGGAATTCGTCGGCACGATCATGGAGCTGTGCCAGACCAAGCGCGGCGTCCTGCTCGGCATGGACTACCTGTCCGAGGAGCGGGTCGAGCTGCGCTACAACCTGCCGCTCGCCGAGATCATCTTCGACTTCTTCGACACGCTCAAGTCGCGCACCCGCGGTTACGCGTCGCTGGACTACGAGGAGGCGGGCGAGCAGATCGCCGATCTGGTCAAGGTCGACATCCTGCTGCAGGGCGAAACCGTCGACGCGTTTTCCGCGATCGTGCACAAGGACGCCGCGTACAACTACGGGAACCGGATGGCGACCCGGCTGCGCGAACTCATTCCGCGCCAGCAGTTCGAGGTGCCGATCCAGGCGGCGATCGGCTCGCGGATCATCGCCCGTGAGACCATTCGCGCGATCCGCAAGGACGTGCTCGCGAAATGCTACGGCGGTGACATCTCGCGGAAGCGGAAGCTGCTGGAAAAGCAGAAGGAAGGCAAGAAGCGGATGAAGACCGTCGGCCGGGTCGAGGTCCCGCAGGAGGCCTTCGTGGCCGCACTGTCCACAGAGGACAACGGAAAGAACAAGAAGTAGCTCCGGCTTTCGGCGCCCCGCCTCACACGATCGAGTGAGGCGGGGCGTTCTCGTCTTCGCCGACGCCGTTTTTGTCGGTGCCGCGTGGTGCGCTCTGGTCAAAGCCTGGGAAGGAGGGCACCATGACGGTTATGACGGACATCCAGTATCCGGCCGGGTCGGGCCCCATGACGGTGCGCGACCTCGAGGGGATGCCGGAGGATGGCCGACGCTACGAACTCATCGACGGGATGCTCCACGTGAGCCCCGCACCGGGCACCAGACACCAGATGATCGTGGCCCTCCTGCACAGCGTGCTCCACACGGCGTGTCCATGGGAGTTCGAGGTGTTCCTCGCGCCGCTCGCGGTGCGGATCGGCGATAGCCTCGAACTGCAGCCCGACGTGCTTGTCGGGCAGGCCGAGGATTTCACGGAGAAGGGGCTGCCGGTGCCGCCCGTGCTCGCGGTCGAGGTGTTGTCACCGAGCACGGCTATCCACGATCTGAATACGAAGAAGGCGGTCTACGAGCGGTTAGGTGTGGCGAGCTACTGGGTGATCGACCCGGCGGAGCCGGAGCTGACCGTTTTCGAGCTCGACGAGGACGGCCGTTACCAGCGGGTCGCCAAGGCCGCGGGAGACGAACCGTTCGAAGCGAAGCGGCCGTTCCCGGTGCGGGTGGTCCCGCGCGACCTGCTCGGACGGCTTGCGGAGCGCTGATCAGGTCCGGTTGCGCAGGATCCGGCGTGCCTGGATGAACACGGCGACCCGGCGCTCGGCGGCCATCACGCGGTCGTACTCGTCCCAGTCGTCGTGCGTGCCCGTCGCCGCGATGAACACGTCACGCAGCAGCTTCGGCAGCCCGGCGGCGTCGAAGGCGGGGTCCGGGTCGTCCGGGCCGATCAGATGGACCGGTCCATCGACCGAACCCCAGTCCCAGCCACGGCGAAAAGCGAGGCTCGCATGCCCGGCACGTCGAAGCAGTTTCAGCTTGTACGCGTCGCCCCTGGCCACGAAGGCGACGCCGGGCGCGCCCGTTACCGGGTCGTCGATGACCCCGGCGTTGACGATCGTGGAGTGCACCGTCCCGTCGGGGCGGGTCGTCGCGATCGTGGCCAGGCCGTGCTCCTGCAGGGACAGCGTGCGGATGTGATCCAGGTCATCGCTCATGTCCGTGCCCAACGTCTAGCCCACCCGTGGTGTTCCGTGCCGGGCCGGACAACGCCCGCACGGGCAGAGCCGCGCGGGCGTTCCCAGGGTGATGGGTCAGCAGACGCCGTCGTCGCGCCAGACGCCCCATTCGCCGCCCGCGCCGGGTTCCTCACCCTTGGTCCACCATTTCGCGGTCCACTTGTGCCCGTTGTGCGAAACGGTGTTCCCGCCGGTGTATACGGTCCCGCTGTCCCAAGCGGGCAGCGTGCAGGTGCCGGGGTTGCCGCCGTTGTCCCACGGGATCTGCGCGGAGCGGTAGAAGTTCATCGACTGCGCTTCCCAGCGTGGCCCCTGGGCGCCGAGCCGGGTCCGGAACTTGGCCCAGTCGTGGGTCGACCACGGCGACCAGCCGAGTTCGGCGTGCGCGGCCAGCCGGGGGAAGGCCAGCAGGTCGATGTGGGCCGGGGTCACCACGGTTTCCGTCCACAGTGGAGATTCGACGCCCCGCACCGCGGACTCGCCGACCCCGGAAAGGTACGCGCCGGGGTTCCAGTTGTAGGCGTCCTGCACCTCGATGTACCCGGCCCAGCTGAGCCCGATCGGCGTGCTGGCGTTGTACTTCATGTCGAGGTAGGCCTTGTTCGCCGGCGACATGATCACCTTGCTGCCGTTCGCGACGGCCTTGGCCACGTTGGCGTCGGAGGTGGTGGTGCCCCAGAACTGCGGGGTGGCGTTGGCGGGCAGCGCGGCCTTGGCGATGTCGTGCCAGCCGTTCGGCTGCTTGCCGTTGGCCGCCACGATCGGCAGCACCTTGCCGATGAACTTGAGGTAGTCCGGCTGCGAGGTCGCCGCGGCCTCGTCCCCGCCGATGTGGAAGTACGGGCCGGGGGTCAGCGCCGCGATCTCGCGGATCACGTCGGAGACGAAGGTGTAGGTGATGTCCTTGCTGATGCACAGCGAGCTGTAGCCGACCTCGATGTCGGTGCGCAGCGGCGGCGCGACACCGTTGCAGTTCAGCTCGGCGTAGGAGGCCAGCGCGGCGTTCACGTGCCCTGGCATGTCGATCTCGGGGATGATCGTGATGTGCCGCGAGGCCGCGTAGTTCACGAAATCGGTGTACTGCGCCTTGGTGTAGTACCCGCCGGGGCCGCCGCCGACCTGGGTGCTGCCGCCGTAGGTGGCCAGGCGCGGCCAGCTGTCGATCTGGATCCGCCAGCCCTGGTCGTCGGCGAGGTGCAGGTGCAGGTGATTGATCTTGTACTGCGCGAGCTGGTCGATGTACCGCTTCACGGTGTCCACCGGGTGGAAGTGGCGCGCGACGTCGAGCATCGCCGCGCGGTAGCCGAAGCGCGGGTAGTCGAGGATGTGCGCGCCCGGGATCGTCCACGGGCCCTGTTGCACGGTCGGGCTTTCGATCTTCCCCGGCAGGAGCTGCCGCAGCGTCTGCACGCCGGTGAAGAGGCCGTCGGCGGTTTTCGCGCGCAGCACCACCGAGTTCGCCGCGGCGTCGAGCTGGTAGCCCTGATCACCGACCTTCGCGTCGGCACCGGTGAGCAACAGGGAGATACCGTCGGCGGGGGTGCCGCCCGCCGCGTCGGAGACGGGCAGCGGGAAGCCGGTGGACCGGCGCAGGACACCGGCGATGTATTCGCCGACGTCCTTGGCCGGTGCGGAGCCGGCCTCGGTGTAGATCTTGGTGGCGGCGGTCAGCGGGTAGCTGACGCCGTCGACCGCCTGGACGGAGACCGGGACGGGGACGATCGACTGCAGCGGCGGCGTGGCCGCGGCGGCGGTGCCCGCCGTGGTGACACCCGCCGTGCCGACGAGCAGGGTCAGTGCGGCGAGCGCGTGCCCGAGCCGCCGCGTTCGGGTTTTCTTCACGGGAGTCCTCCTGGCGTGAAGGGGACGCGGCGTCGCTGCCGCGCATGTCCGGATCGTCGCACTTCACCCGGCATAGGTCTAGACCACTTTGCAGCAATTCGTGAGCCCGCTCGCTCCCGGCAGGAGCGATCCGCGCGGGAGAACTACCCTCGGTGGCATGTTCGAAGATCTCGAGTTCCCGGTGATAGCGGCCCCGATGGCGGGCGGCCCGACGACGCCCGCGCTGGTCGCGGCCGTGACGAAGGCGGGTGGCTTCGGCTTCCTCGCCGCCGGTTACCTCACCCCGCAGGCGCTGGCCGAACGGATCGACGAGACGGCCGCGCTGACACCGGGCGTGTTCGGGGTCAACCTGTTCGTCCCGGGTCCCCGGTCCGCCGCGGACCTGTCGGCGCACCGCGAACGCATGCGCGCCGAGGCCCGCCGCTACGGCGTCGAGCCCGGCGAACCGCTCTGGGACGACGACGCGTACCTCGGCAAGTTCGAGGTCGTCGCCGAGCGCCGGATGCCGGTGGTGTCCTTCACCTTCGGGATCCCCGGCGAGGCCGACATCGCGCGCCTGCACGAGAACGGCAGCAAGGTCCTCATCACGATCACCTCGCCGCGGGAGGCCGAGCTCGCCGCCGCGGCGGGCGCGGACGCGCTCGTCGTGCAGGGTTTCGAAGCGGGCGCCCACCGAGGCCTGTTCGCCGACGATCCGGCCTCACCCGCCGGGGGCGAGACCTACGGGCTGCTGGCCCTGCTGCGGCTGGTCGCGGCCCGCGTGGACCTGCCGCTGGTGGCCACGGGCGGGCTGGTACACGGCGCCGACATCGCGGCCGTGCTGGCCGCGGGCGCCGACGCCGCCCAGCTGGGCACCGCGTTCCTCCAGGCCGACGAGGCGGGCACTTCGGGTCCGCACCGGGCCGCGCTGGCCGAGGGCACGCGCGCGACCGCCTTCACCCGCGCGTTCAGCGGGCGTCCGGCGCGCGGGCTGGTCAACCGGGTGCTCACCGAGCTGTCGGCGGAGGCGCCGTCGGCCTATCCGCAGCTGCACCACATCAGCCGTCCGGTCAGGGCCGCGGCCGCCAAGGCGGGCGACCCGGAGGCGCTGTCGCTGTGGGCGGGACAGACCTATCCGCTCGCCGGCGGTGGTTCCGCCGAGTCCATTGTGGAGCGTCTGCGCGCCGAGGCACGCACGGCGGCCGAACGGCTTTCCCGGCTGCGAGGCTGAACCGCCACAGTCTTGGCAACGTCCTTTGAGGACATAAAAAGCGGGCCGCTCCCGGAAGGGAACGGCCCGCTTTCGTCGCGTGGGGAGTTATTCCGCGGCGGCGGTTTCCGGTGCCGTGTCGGGCTTGTTGAGCACCGAGCGGCGGCGGCCGTAGGCGAAGTAGATCACCATGCCAATGACGAACCAGATCGCGAACCGCAGCCAGGTTTCCGGCTGCAGGAACGTGATGAGCCAGATCGAGAACACGACCCCGATGATCGGCACCACCGGCATGCCCGGCGTCCTGAACGTGCGGGGCAGGTCCGGGCGCTTGTAGCGCAGCACGATCACGGCGATGCAGACGACGATGAACGCGAGCAGGATGCCGATGTTGGTCAGCTCGGCGGCCTCGCCGATCGGCAGGAACCCGGCGATGACCGCCGAAGCCACGCCGAGCACCCAGGTCATCCGGCTCGGCACCTTGCGCACCGGATGCGCCTTGCCGAACCACTTGGGCAGCAGCCCGTCGTTGCTCATCGCGTAGCCGACGCGGCTGGCGCCCATGAGGAAGGTGAACAGCACGGTGAGAATGCCGAGGATCGCGCCGACCGCGATCACCGCGCCCAGCCACGGCATGCCGATGCTCTTGAACGCGGCGGAGAACGCGGCCTCGGCGCTGATGTTCTTGTAGTTCACCATGCCGGTGAGCACCAGGCAGGCCAGCACGTAGAGCACCATCGAGATGGCGAGGGAGTAGATGATCGCCTTCGGCATGTGCTTCTGGGAGTCGCGGGATTCCTCGGCCGCTGTCGACATCGCGTCGTAGCCGAACACCGCGAAGAACACCGTCGCCGCGCCGGTGAACGCGCCGGAAAGGCCGAACGGGAAGAAGTCGGCGTAGTTGCCGCTGTTGATGTGGAACGCGCCGACCACCACGACCAGGACCACCAGCGCGACCTTCAGGTACACCAGCAGTGTTTCGAACCGCGCGGCGCTCTTCATGCCCTGGTTGAGGATGAAGGCGATCAGCAGGCACAGCAGCACCGCGAACAGGTTCACCTTGTACGAGCCGGGCGCGACTTCGCCGACCTTCTCGCTGCCGGGCGCGCCGGACATCCACAGCGGCAGCTTGACGTGCAGGAACCCGAGCAGGTCGTTGAAGTAGCCGGAGATGCCGATCGCCACCACGGACACGATCGCGGTGTACTCCAGCAGCAGGTCCCAGCCGATGAACCAGCCGACCACCTCACCCAGCACCGCGTAGCCGTAGGTGTAGGCCGAACCGGCCTTCGGGATGAGCCCGGCGAACTCGGCGTAGGAGAACGCCGCCGCCGCGCTCGCGATGCCCGCGATGAGGAACGAGATGAGCACCGCGGGCCCGGCGGTCTTGTTGGCCACCGCGCCCGCGAGGGAGAAGATGCCCGCACCGATGATGCCGCCGACACCGATCGCCGTCAGCTGCCACAGGCCGAGAGTGCGTTGAAGTCCACCGCCCTCGCCCGTGTTGTCGATCTGGTCGATCGGCTTGCGCCGGAAAATCCCGGAGCCCGAACCGAAGCTCTGTGGAGCGGACATCACTGTCTCCCAAAACGGTTGTGCGAGGGAGCCCGGGGTACGGGCTCAACGCGGCACCGTACTGTATGCCGCCCGGGACCCGCACCCGATCAGGTGACGGCTGGGGGTTTTCAGCTCACAGCGGTGCCCTCGTGTGCGTCCGGCGTCGTTCCGGTGCGCTGCGCCCGCGTCGTCCGCACCGCCCCGGCGGCGAAGAAGTTCAGCAGTTCGGCGATCTCGGGCGGGTCGTCCAGCTGCGGGCAGTGCCCCCAGTCCTCGCGCACCAGCAGTCTGCTGTGCGGGACGAGGGTGTGCAGCTGACGTCCGGAGCGGGCGGTGACCAGCTTGTCCTTGCCGCAGGCCACGACCAGCAACGGAACGCGCACCGCGTCGAGCCGGTAGGCGTCGGCGAGTTCGGCGACCAGCTGCCTGGCCTGTTCGAGCCGGGCGGTGGTGGCGCGGTAGTCCGGGAACAGTGAGGTGAACCGGCGGACCTGGGACTCGTCGGCGGCGCCGGCGTCGGCGTAGAGCAGCCGGGGGACGACCTGCTCGGCGACCTTGCGGACCAGGAATCCCGGCACCGGAACCGGCAGCGAGGAGTACAGCCGCAGCGGCAGCGGGTAACGGCCGACCGTGCGGACCAGCCAGGAATCGGCGAAACCGGGCGCCGCGATGGAAACGACCCCCGAGATCGGGAGCCGGGGGCGCTGGGCCGCGCGGAGGCTCATCGTTCCGCCGAGCGAGTTGCCCGCCAGCACCACCGAGCCGAGCACGGCCTGTTCCCGGATGACGGCCGTGGTGAACGCGTCGAGCTGCGGCAGGATCGGGCCGGGGCGCAGCGGCTGCGCGTCACCGAAACCGGGCAGGTCGACCGCGATCGCGGGGATGCCCGCCGCGGCGAGCTCGGCCAGCACCGGGCGCCACGTGTCCGCGCTGTCGCAGTATCCGTGCAGGAGCACCAGACGCGGTGTCGTCGGCCGCGGGACGGCCCGCGGTCCCGAGCGCCGCCCGAGCGAGCGGCGGGCAGGCTGGGCCGGTTCGGCGGCCGGGTGACCGACCTCCAGAACCCGCGTCCGGACCCCGGCGTAACGCCGGAACGAGACCCGGACCGGGTCCGGATCGGTGCTGGACCGGCCGCCCGGTCCAGCCGGTGCGGGCCGCTTCGTCGCGGTCATGCCTCCAGGTTAACCAGGCATGGTCGGGTTTCGGTGGATTTCCGGTGGTAACAAACGGGTTTCGAACCGGAGTACGTGGAGAATTCTCGACTGCGACGCGCGACCCGTTACCCGTGCGTCATCGCGTGAAGACGATCTTTCCCGCGGTGTCGCCGTCCAGCATGGCCTGGAATCCCTTGGCGGCCTCGCCGAAGGGAAGCTCGCTGCCGATCTGCGGGCGGACCCCGGTCAGTTCGAGGTAGCTGAGCAGGTCGGCCAGCTCGTCACGGGTGCCCATGGTCGACCCGGCGACCCGCAGTTGCAGGAAGAAGACCCGCTGCAGTTCAGCGTGCGCTTCGGGGCCGCTGGTGGAACCGGAGACCACGATGATCCCGCCGGGCTTGAGCGACTTCACCGAATGCGACCACGTCGCCTTTCCGACCGTCTCGAACACCGCGTCGACCCGCTCGGGCAGCCGCGCCCCGGACTCGAACGCCTGGTGTGCGCCGAGTTCCACCGCGAGGGCGCGCTTGGCCTCGGTGCGGCCGGTGACCCACACCCGGATGCCGGCCGCCTTGCCGAGCTGCACCAGCGCCGTCGACACGCCGCCGGAGGCACCCTGCACGAGCATCGTCTGGCCGGGCCGCAGGCCCGACTTGACGAACAGCATCCGGTACGCGGTGAGCCAGGCCGTGCCCATCGTGGCGGCCTCGGCGAAGGACAGCCCGGCGGGCTTCGGCACGACGTTGCGGGCCGGCACCACGACCTGGTCGGCGAACGTGCCCTGGTACTTCTCGGTGAGCAGCGTGCGCTTCGGGTCGAGCGTGTCGTCGCCCTGCCAGCCCGGCGCGTTGATCACCGAGTGGATCACGACCTCGCTGCCGTCGTCGAGGGTTCCCGCGCCGTCGCAGCCGAGGATCATCGGGAACTGGTCCGGTTTGATCCCGACCCCGCGCAGCGTCCACAGGTCGTGCATGTTGAGGCTGGCGGCCTTGACGTGCACCCGGACCCAGCCGTCCTCGACGGAGGGTTCCGGCCGCTCGCCGACGACGAGCGAGTCCAGCGGGCTTTCGGCGTTGGGAACCTGGGCGTATACGGCGAACATGCGTGCAACGTACCGCCCCTGGCGACGGTGCGACATCGGACGCGCGTAGTCTCACATTCGTGTTCTCAGGGCTGGCCGACTGGTGGGACGGCGCCGAGCTGTGGCTTGCGCAGGCCTCGTTCCCGGTGCAGTTCGTGCTGGTCATGGTCGTCGTGGTGCCGCTGTGCCTCGGTGCGGCCTGGGTGATCGACAAGCTGGTCGAGCTCTTCGCCCGCCGGTTCGGCCCGGCCCGTGACGATGATCGTCCCGGACCCTCCTAAGCTGACCGACCATGGTCAACCGAAGGCGGATCACCGCCGCGCTGGTCGGGCTCCTGGTGCTGGTGCTCGGGGGCTGGCTGGTGAAGAGCCAGCTCAGCGGCTCGTCGTCGGCACCGGCGTCGTCTTCCGCGAGTGCCCCGGCGAAGAGTGGCGCGTCGAACGCGAAACCGCCCGGCACCGACTCCGGGCTGCCGGTCAAACCGTTGTCCGCCTTGCCCTCGCAGGCCGCGGACACGTGGAAGCTCATCGAAAAGGGCGGGCCGTACCCCTACCCGCGCAATGACGACGTCGTGTTCGAGAACCGCGAGAAGGTACTGCCGCGCAAGCAGTCCGGGTACTACCACGAGTACACCGTGAAGACGCCGGGCAGCCAGGACCGCGGCCCGCGCAGGCTGGTGACCGGGCAGGCGAAGGAGCTGTACTACACCGAGGACCACTACGCCTCGTTCGTCGTCGTGGACCCGGCCCGATGAGCGATGCTTGCGAGCGAATCATGGGCATCATGCTCATGCGCGACAAGGGATTGAACACTGTCTCGCGGAGCGAGGCGATCGCATGAGCGAGCAGGAGGCGCGCGCCGCCGCGGAAAACGCTTTCGCGCGCGGTGCCTTCCCGCACACCGTCGACGGCGGCCGGACGGCCGACAAGGCGGGCACCCTCGCCGCGATCGCCGTCGCACTGTCCTTTCCGGACTATTTCGGGCACAACCTCGACGCGCTCTACGACTGCCTGACCGACCTGTCCTGGCTCCCACCGGGCGAGCACGTGCTGATCTGGCCGGGCTCCGACGCGTTGCGGAGCGCCGACCCGAAGTCCTACCTCGCGATCCGCAGCGTCCTCTCGGACGCGCAACGGGCGCTCGGCCCCGGCCGCCTCACCGTGGTACTCACCGGTTCCTGAGCCTGTGATGTCCCGAACGCTCCGTTGGGGACGTTGAACGTCCCGAACGGAGCGTTCGCGTCAGCCTTCGGGGACCCAGTTCGGCTTGCGCTTCTGGGCGAAAGCGAGGATGCCTTCCTGGCCTTCCTCACTCGCGAACAGACTCGCCGAGAACGCGGTCATCTCCTCGAAGCCTTCGCTCGGCGTCGCCGGGCGCGGCTTGCTCAGCAGTTCCTTGGTCAGGGCCAGCGCCTTCGGCCCGCCGAGCGCGAGCGCCTTGACGAAGCGGGTGACCTCGGCGTCCAGCCGGTCGGCGGGGACGGCGGAGTTGAGCAGGCCGATCTCGGCGGCGCGCCGCGCGTCGAAGGTGTCGCCGGTGAGGAACAGCTCGTGGGCGGCGCGGGCGTTGAGGCGGGGGAGCACGGTCAGCGAGATGACCGCGGGGACGACGCCGATCCGGACCTCGGTGAAGGCGAACGTGGCGTCCTCCACGGCCACGGCGATGTCACAGGCGGCGACCATGCCGATGCCGCCGGCACGGGCCGGACCGGCCAGGCGCGCGACGACCGGCTTCGGGCTCGTCCACAGCTGGTCGAGGATCTTGGGGAACTCGTTGACACCCTGGTCGCCGCTCCCGGCGCCGCGTGCTTCCTTGAGGTCCATGCCCGCGCAGAACACCGGCCCGGTGTGGGTGAGCACGACGACCCGCACGGCGTCGTCCTCGGCCGCCTTTGCCAGCGACGCGCTCAGCTCGCGCCGGAGCTGGGCGGACAGGGCGTTGCGGTTGTGCGGCGAGTCGAGCGTGATCGTGGCCGTGCCGCCTACCACGTCGTAGTGCACCAGTTCGTCAGCCATGGTCACACCCTCGCATATCCGCCCGCCGGGTTCGGTGTGACGTCAGTCGGGCCCAGTTCAGGCGGGACCCCTTCGGAGAAAGTGCCGTCAAGGCCACCTTACGGGCGTCGGACGCCCGTAAGGCTG
>NZ_JBHYIK010000073.1:0-2833 GCF_042739735.1 Amycolatopsis sp. NPDC059027
CACTGGCTGTGGCGTCGGTAGCGTCTGTGATTTATAAGAGACAGTACCGGCACTGGGCGCCGGTAAGGAGTCCTTCACGGCGCTGAAGGCGACCGACCCCGGCTACGAAACAGGTGCCAGGACGCGCCGACGGTCCAATGTGTACAGTCCCGCGCCGCAGACCACGCCGAGTGACACGAGCCCGGCCCACGGCAGCCATGGGTACCCTGCCGCGCGGGCGAGGTCGAAAACGCTGCCGGTGAACAGGTTCCCGAGCAGGATGCCGACGCCGACGATCGTGTTGTAGAAGCCGTAGTGCGTGGCCACCAGGCGTTCTCCCGCGAGGCCGACGATGGTGTCCATCTCGAACGGGAAGATCGCCGCCGTGCCGAGCGCGAGCAGCGCGGCGGTCAGCAGCAACGCGGCCGCCTGCCCACCGGGGCCGGTGCGGTCGGTGGCCACCAGCGGGGGCAGGAACGCGATCGCGAGCAGCGCCATGCCGATGACCAGGCAGCGGCCGGGTGCCCAGCGCCGCCGGAACCACGCGGTGACGCGCAGCTGCCCGGCGATCGCGACCGCGCCGGACACCACGAACAGCGCGGTCACGAGAGCCGTGCCCGAACCCGCGATCGCCTTGGCCTGCAAGGGAAGCGCGAGGTAGACCTGGAACGTCAGGACATTCGAGCCGACCATCACCAGCGCGAAGACCACGAAGGGGCGGTTGGCCAGCACGGTCCGCCAGTCGTGCAGGACCGAGCGGCGTTCCTCGGCCGGGTCACGGGTGGCGCGGGCGGGTAGCGCGCGGAGCTGGAGGACGGTCAGCGCGGCGAACACGGCGGCCGCGGCGAGGCAGGTCAGCCGGAAGTCGAACGCGGTCAGCGCCAGGCCGACGAGCGGGCCGAGCAGGATCCCGCCCTGGTAGAACACGTTGAACAACGCGAAGGCCTCGACACGGCGCGAACCCGCGTCGGCGGCGAGATACGCGCGGACGGCCGGGTTGAACAACGCACCGGCGAACCCGGTGGCGGCCGACGCGACGATCAGCGCCGGGAGCGTGTCCACCAAGCCCAGCAGGGCGAACCCGCCGGTGCGCAGCACACAGCCCGCGACGATCAGCGGTTTGTAGCCGAACCGGTCGGCCAGCGTGCCGCCGACCAGGAACATGCCCTGCTGTGAGAAGTTGCGGACCCCCAGCACCAGCCCGATCGCCCAGCCCGCGAGGCCGAGCGGGCCCGCGAGATACCCGGCGAGGTAGGGCATGAGCATGTAGAAGCCGACGTTGATGGTGAACTGGTTGACCATCAGCAGCCTGCTCGGGCGGTCGAACGAGCGGAATTCGGTGAGCAGCTTCATCGGGCCGCCCCGGCCGGGTCGGTGACGTCGGCGCAGCGCGTCCACCGGGTGACTTCGCGTTCGTCGCAGTGCTCGATCGTTTCGGGATGCTCGGCGGGTTCGACGTCGAGAAGGCCGTGCGTCGCGCAGTACGCGTCGTTGTAGACGGTGTCGAAGTAGCGGTGCGGGCCGTCAGGGAACACGGCGGCGATCCGGACGTGCGGGTCCTCGGTCCGGGCCAGCCAGCCCGCGACCAGCGCGACGGAGCCGACACTCCAGCCGCCGGTGGCGTGATGCGTGGCCGCGAGCCTGCGGCACGTCGCGACGGCTTCGCCGGGTGCGACCCAGTGGACCTCGTCAAAGGCGGAGTAGTCGACGTTGCGCGGGAAGATGCTCGAACCCAGGCCCCGCATCAGGCGTGTGCGGGCGGGCTGGCCGAAGATCGTCGAGCCGATCGTGTCGACGCCGACCAGCCGCAGGTGCGGGTTGAACTCCTTGAGCACCCGCACGATTCCGGCGGAATGGCCGCCGGTCCCGACCGAGCAGACGAGGACGTCGACGCGGCCGAGCTGCGCCAGCAGTTCCATCGCCAGCGACGCGTAGGCCTCGACGTTGTCGGGATTGTGGTACTGGTCCGGGCTCCACGAGCCGGGATGCGCGGCCAGCGCCTCCCGCACCCGGTCGCGGCGGGCCTGCTGCCAGCCACCGGTCTGGTGGGGTTCGGCGACGACGTCGACCTCGGTGCCGTGCGCGACCAGCAAGCGCCGCACGATCGGCTCCATCCCGGGGTCGGTGATCAGCGTGACCGGATGCCGGTACACGATGCCCGCCAGCGCGAGGCCGAGCCCGAGCGTGCCACTGGTGGATTCGACGATGCGCGCGCCGGGAGCGAGATCGCCGCGCTCCCTGGCCTTCCGGACCATGTGCAGTGCGGGACGGTCCTTCATGCCGCCGGGGTTGTGGCCTTCGAGTTTCGCCCAGAAACCGCGGCCGCCGGGGGCGAGGGGTTCGCCGATCCACAGCACCGGGGTGTTGCCGACGGCGGTGGCGGGGGAGTGGCAGCTGACGGCGCTGGTGAGCAGCCGCGCGGGGGAGGACGGCGCCGCGACGGGCGCGGAAATGACGCTGTTCATGGCGTTGGCTTTCTCGGTATCGCGTGCCGGAGCACGAAGGGCAGGGAGTCGCGGAGCCCGTTTCCGGCATGACTCGGCCCACCCCACGGCGGACGTGGGGGAAGGGCGGGCGGGAAACGGGTGCGGCTCGCTCAGGTCCGCGCGATACAGAGGTCGAGCAGCAGGGACCGGCCGGGGCGGCTCCGGAGTGGACATCGCCGCCGGGTGGAAACCCGGGAAAGGGGTGGGCGCAACACGGCTTCCGCCGGCAGCACGGCGGGAACGGCGGCCAGCGCGCCGCCGTCGTCGGCGCGTGGGGGCGCGCACAGGACGTCGGTGTGGTCGTGGGCGTGCCGGTCGTGCTCGTCGTGGCAGTCACCCGGATGCTCGGTACCGGCCACGGCGGCTAC
>NZ_JBHYIK010000073.1:2933-47890 GCF_042739735.1 Amycolatopsis sp. NPDC059027
GGGGGCGCGCACAGGACGTCGGTGTGGTCGTGGGCGTGCCGGTCGTGCTCGTCGTGGCAGTCACCCGGATGCTCGGTACCGGCCACGGCGGCTACGGCGGACGCCGGGCCCGATTCGCTCAAGCAGCACAGGGAGACGTGGAGCCCGAGGTAGCCGAGCAGCACCAGGAACGCCGCCGTGATCACGAGACCACGGCTTCGCGTCGGGGCTGCCGGTCGCATCCTCATCGTGATCGAATACTACCAGCGGAATCCACGCGCACACGGACAGTCGCCATCTGGTGGGTTACGCGCCGATGAGGTCAAAATGGACGGCGATGAGCGCGATCAAGGCATGGGCGTCGGCACTGGCGGAGTGGGCGATCCCACCGGAAATCCTGGCCAGGGCCGCCGAGACGCCCTGGGTACTGCCTCGCGAGGTGTTCCGCCGCCGTGCGCGCGAACAGCTCGCCGCACCGATCGGCGCGACGTACCGGGAAGCCCTCGCGGCACTGGCGGAACCGGGGACGGTACTGGACGTCGGCGCCGCCGCGGGAGCGACGAGCCTGCCGCTGGCCGCGACGGGCCAGGTCTCCACGATCACCGCCGTGGACGGTGATGCCGCCCTGCTGGAGGAGTTCACGCGCAACGCCGGCGACCTCGGGGTGCCCGTCACGGTGGTGCCCGGTCACTGGCCCGAGGTCGCGCCGCGTACCGGGATCGCCGACGTCGTCGTCTGCGGCAACGTCCTCTACAACGTGCCCGACCTCGAACCGTTCGTGACCGCGTTGACCGGTCACGCGCGCCGCCGGGTGGTCGCCGAGCTGGCGGCCCGGCATCCGCTCACCGAACTGAATCCACTGTGGACACACTTCCACGGGATCGCCCGCCCCGAAGGCCCCACCGCCGAAGACTGCGTCGCGGCCTTGCGCGAACTCGGCGTCGAGCCCGAGGTGAGCCGCTGGCGCCGCCCGCCCGAGCCGGAACACGCGAAGTTCCCCGAACTCGTCGAGGTGACCCGGCGACGGCTCTGCCTGCCGCTCTCGGCCTCGGACGAGGTCCGGCAGGCGCTGCTCGACCTCGGCCACCGTCCGGACGTCCCGCCCGATCTCGGGTCGTCCGGACGTGAGCTGGTCACGCTCGCCTGGGACGCGTGAGCCCGCTCGGGTGCCTCACCACGGGACGGACTCGCCGTGGCGGTCCAGGAACTGCAGGCCGAGTGCGCCTGCCTGCGCTTCGAGGACGTCGGCGACGGCCGGGATGCTCTCCTCGGGGGTCAGCGGCGCGTCGGGCCCGCCGAGTCGCGTCTTGTTGTGGCCGGGGTCGATGAGCAGCTTGGTCTGCCCATCGCCGGCGTAGCGGGTGGCGTAGCTGCGCATCAGCTGGTTGAGCGCGGCCTTGCTGGCCTTGTACAGCTCGTAGCCGTCCTCGGTGTTCTGCGAGATGCTGCCCTGCTCCGAGGACATGACCGCGACGGTTCCGCTGGGCACGACGAGGTCGCGAAGGGCCTCGAGCACACGCAGCGGGCTCAGCGCGTTGGTGATCATCACCTCGGTGAACATGTCGGTCGGGACCTCGCTGATCGGCAGGTCGCCCCGGTCGATCGCGCCGTTGACGAAGAGCAGGTCGAACCGGTGGCCGGACAGCCGCTCGCGCAGCGCGGCCAGCTGCCCGGCGCTGGTCATCTCCAGCGATTCGACCGTCAGCCTGCCGTTCGACGCGTCGGCGTCCGCTTGCAGCTCGCCGCCGCTGGTGCGCGTGGTGGCGGTGACCTGCCAGCCGCGCTGGGCGAGTTCGTTGACGAGGACGAGCCCCAGGCCTCGCGAGGCGCCGATGACGAGAGCTTGACGGGGGGACGTGGTGGACACGGGTGCTCCTTCGTGCGGAAACTCTGTTTAGACGAGACGTTGCGTCTAGACAGTAGCACGCCGCCACGGCCGGGTCACGACTCCGCCGCCGGGTATGGTGATCCGCATGCCCGAGGTGAACTCCCAGCCGCGCCGGACGCGTTCCGGCAACCGGCGCGACGAGGCCGCGCGTCAGGCTGTGCTGCACGCCGCGGACGATCTGCTCGTCGAGAACGGCTTCGGCGGGCTGACCGTCGAATCGATCGCACGTCGCGCCGGCGTCGCCAAGCAGACGATCTATCGCTGGTGGCCCTCGAAGGTCGAGATCCTCCTCGACACGCTCATCGAGGACAGCGAAAAGCGGTTCCCCGTCCCGGTGGACAAGCCCACCGCGGAAAGCATTCGCGGCTACCTGCGGAGCTACGCGCGATTCCTCACCCGCGACCCCGCGGGCAAGGTCCTGCTCGCGCTCATCGCCGAGGCGCAGCACAATCCCGTGACCGCCAAAAGCTTCCACGAGCGTTATCTCGGTCCACGCCGTGACCGGGAACGCGACCTGCTCGCGCGCGCGGCCGACGACGGCGAGATCTCGCCCGAACTCGGCCTCGACGCCGCGCTCGACGCGCTGGTCGGCCCGATCGTCTACTGTGCACTGACCGGGTCGGGCATTCCGCGTGGTCTGGTGAGCACCCTGGTCGAGAACCTGCTCAAGCCCCGGCCCGCCTGACGACCCGGGTCAGACCATCCTGATGTCGTCGAGGCGCCACTGCCCGTCCTGCTTGAGCACCGTCAGCTGCATCCGGTTGCGTTCGACGCGGGGCTGGGGGCTGTTGGTGTTGGTGATCGTCTGATCGACGGCGAGCAGCAGCACCGCGCGGCCGGTGCTCGCGTCGACGACGCCGGACTGCACGAGCTTGCTCTGCGACACCGCCTTGTACTGGGTCAGCACCCCGGTCAGGTTGCTCGTGATCGTCTGGTACTGCTGGGAAAACCCGGGGGTCGAGTTCGCGGCGACGGTCTTGAAGTTCTGGTCGATCTTCGTGTAGTCGTAGGTCGTCAAATCCAGCGCGAACTTCCCGGCGGCCGTGGTCGCGTCGGCTCGCGCCGTCTCCAGTTCCCCGTGCCGGTACCACTGCCAGCCGGTGAACGCGGTGGCCGCCACGAGCAGGACGATGACCACGCCGAGCACTATCCTTTTCGGACTCAATGCCGCGTGTAGCCGCTTGCGCCGGGACGGTTTGTGGTCGGATTCCTCTTGCACCACAGGAGCATCCGGCTCTGCTTCTTCGGGTACGGCGTCCTCCGGCTTCGCTTCGTCGGACACGACGTCGGCAGGTTCGCGTGGCTTCGGTGACGGAACAGGGCGGGGCGGCGTCTTCGTACCCGCCACGGTCACGCGGCGTTTGATCGTCTTCGTCGAACTCTTCATCAGCGTGCTCCTTGCAGATACAGCGAGGGCCAGGAAGCCGTGCCGGGCGGTGGTTCCCGCGGCGGACTCCCGGGAGCGGCCACCGGCGCGGGCGTGCCGGGCGGACGGGGAGCGTTCGCGGCGCCACGGACGCCGAGGCCGCCGGTCTGCCCGCCGGTGCAGTGGAAGTCGAGCGCGGGATCGCGTGGTGTGGTGTCGGTCGGGGGGCGTCGTTCGGCGGGGTAGTAGCAGATTCCGCCCTGTGCCAGCACGAGCGTCATCGCGGCGTGATCGCCCCGGCCCGCCTTGGCGAGATCGCCGAGTCCCTTCGGGACGTCGGTGAGCATGCCTGCCAGCGCGGGGGTGCGGACCGCGATCACGTCCGAAGCGGACACCAGATTCGCCAGCAGGACCGGCAGTCCCGGCGCGTTGGCCTGCACCAGCGGGATGACCTGCTCGACGAGTCCGGGTGCCTTGTCGAGCAGCGGAGCGGCCTGGGGTTCGAGATCGCGCAGCTCCCGTGTCATCCGGCTCAGTGAGTCGACCAGTTTCGGCAGCCGCGCCGAGGTGCCCTCGCCGAGGAAGTCCTTGGCGTCGCCCAGCAACGTCGTGACGGACGGCCGCATGCGGTTCAGTGCCTCGATGATCTCGCTGCCCTTGCCGGTCAGGTTCTCCAGCTGCGGCGCGGTGCCGTCGAGCCCGGCGGACAGTTCGTCGGCGATCGTGGACACGTCGTCGAGGTTGACGCTGTCGGTCACCTTCATGAGGTTCACCAGCACCGTCTGCAGCGGCACCGGCGCGGACGTCTGTCCGGAATGGATGGTCGAGCCGTCGGTGAGGTAGGGTGGGGAATCGGTGCCGGGCCGCAGATCGAGGTGCTTGAGTGCGACGGCGGTGTCCTGCGCGATGACGACTTCGGCGCTCGCCGGGATCTTCAACGCCCCGTCCACGCTGAGGACCGCGTCGACGCCCTGCCCGTCGGCTCGCAGCCGCACCGCATCGACAGACCCGGCACGTACACCGTGATAGGTGACCGGTGCGCCAGGGGAGATGCCGCCCGCGTCGGGGAGTTCGACGGTGACGTGGGTGGCGGCGCGGAACTCGGCAGGGCCGACCGCGGTGACGGCGAGGTAGATCGTGCAGAAGGCGCCGATCGCCACGAACACCAGCAACTGCACCAGGGGAAGGCGACGGCTGAAACGCGTCCTCATCGCGTTCCTCCCAGCAGCAGCTGCCCGAGACCGCCGGGCAGCGGGATGGCCGGGGCGCCGTCCGGCGGAGGCGCGCTGACGATCGGGCTGAACAGCGAGATCAGCGATTTGGGCACGTCGAGGGTGAGGTTCAGGTCGAGGTAGTCGCCGGGGATCGCCTTGCCCGCCAAGGCGGTCACGGATTTGAGCGTGCCCAGCGTGGCACCGAGACTGCCGCTGAACCCGCTGAGCCGGTCGAGGACCGGTCCGAGGTCGCGCGCGATGCCGCCGAGCGTGTCCTTGGTCCGCCCGAGGGTTTCGTCGGCGGACTTCGCGAGCGGTGGCAGGCTCGCCAGCATCGCGGTCAGCGAGTCCTGCTGGCTGCGCAGCAGGTTCACCGCGGGTGTGATGCGGGCGAACGCGGTGTCCAGGAGTTCCTTGTTGTCCGAAGCCACCTTGCTGAGCCGGTTCAGCGAGTCCAGCGTGCGCTTGAAGTCCGCGGTGCGATTGTCCAAAGTGGTCAGGATCGTGGTGGACCTGGCCAGCAGGTCGCGGATCTTGTCCTCGCGCCCGCCGAGGATCGTGTTCAGCTCGGTGATGATCGTGCGTGCCTGGTCGAGTCCGCTGTTGTTCAGCACGGTGCCGAGCACCGCGAGGGTGTTCTCGATGTCCGGGCCGCGCGCGGTGTCGGCGACGGGGATGACTGCGCCCGCGGCCAGGATGTCCGGCCCGGGTTTCGGCGGCGGCTGAAGGTCGACGTACTGATCGCCCAGCGCGGTGCTCAGCTTCAGCTCGGCACGGGTGCCTTTCGGCAACCGGACGTCGTCGCGGAGCCGCAGCACCACGTGGGCCTGGAAGTTCTCCGACCTCGCGGACACGACCCGGCCGACCGCCGTCGGCCCGAGCTTCACCTGCCCGCCGATCGGCAGCCCGGACACGTCGCCGAACACGGCGGTCAGCTCGTACGACGGCCCGTCGACGTCCCGGCCGACGTCGAGGTTCTGCAGGCTGACCCCGCAGCCCGCCAGGAGCGTCGCGGTCAGCGCGAAGCCGAGCCCGGCCTGGAGACGGCGCATCACTTACCTCCCGGCGCGGGCGCGGGCAGGCCGAGCGGATCGGGCACGGAAGGCGGGAAGGCGATCGGGTTGATCAGCCCGGCGCCCGAGCACAGCGGGATCGGGAACTTCTCGCACAGCTGCCGTCCCGCCGCGAACTGGCTGAGGTTGGTGGACACGTCCAGCCGGACGCGCAGCCGGTCGTCGGGCGAGATCGCCTTGCTCAGGTTCTGGCCCGCCAACGGCAGCGTGTCGAGGATTTCCGCCAGTTCTCCCTGCCGTTTCGCGATGTCCCCGGCGACGGTCCCGAGCTGGGAGACGTCCTTGGTGAGCGTGGTTCCGTGCTCCTTCAGCAGTTTCGCGACGTCGTCGAGCACCACCGACAGGTTCTGGATCGTGCCGGTGATGGTTCCCTGCTGCTTGCCGAACTCGTCGGCGGCGACGCGGACCGAGCCGGTCACCCGGTCCACTGTGGCCTTGTTCTTGTCCAAAGTGGAGACAAGGGTGCCGAGCGTGGTCAGCAGGGCCTCGACGTCGGGAAGCTGCCCGGCGAGGAACCCGCTGGCCTGGCTCACGCCGGTGACGGCGCCGCGGAAGTCCTTGCCGTGCCCGCTCAGCAGCTTCGCCGCCGAGTCCAGCAGCTCGCCGATCGGGGCGCCGGACTTCCCGTCCCCCGGCGCGAACGTGGCGAGCAGCCGGTTCAGCGAGTTCATCAGGTCGTCCCATTTCACCGGTGCGTGGCTGCGCCCGAGCGGGATGACGCCGCCGTCGGGGAGCGTTTCGCCGCCGGTGTAGGCCGGGGTCAGCTCGACGTACTGGTCGCTGATCACCGCCGGCGAGAAGACCCACGCCTGCGCTGCGGCGGGAACCTTCGTCCCGGCGGGCAGGGAGAGGGTGACGCGCACCCCGGTGCCGTGCGGGTCGACGGCGGTCACCTCGCCGATCGGCACGCCGAGGATGGCGGTCTTGCTGCCGGGATGGATGCCCTCGGCCTGCGCGAATTCGGCGACCACGGTGGTCTTCGGCTCGGGCCGCAGGTACAGGATCGCCCCGGCCACCAGCAGACCGGCGACGCACAGCAGGGCCACGAGACGGGTGGTCATCGGCATCCCTTCACGAGTCCGGCCAGGCACAGCAGGTTGTCGGGGAGCGGGCCCGCCGGGCCGGTGACGTCGAGCCAGGGACCGTTGCCGCTCGCGTTGGCGAGGTAGCGCCCGGTGGGGGCGAGCATCGTGACCACACGGTCGAGTTCGGCCCGGTGCGCGGTCAGTCCACTCACGACGGTGTCGAGCCGTTGCAGCATCGGGCCGATCAGCGGCCGGTTGGTGTCCACAATGGACCTGATGCGGGCGGCGATGTCCGCCACCTCGGCGATGAGCGTGTTCAGGGTGTTCTTGCGCTGCACGAGCGCGCTGGTGACCAGATCGGTGTCGCCGAGCAGCTTGACGAGGCTGTCCTGCTGGCTCACCAGGCTCCCGGTCACCTGCTGGGCCCCCTTGAGCAGCGCCTGCAGTTGTTCGCGGTACTTGTCGAACACGGCGGTCGCGGTCCCGACGCCTTGCAGTGCCTGGGCCGCCAGCTTCGCGTCGGGGGCGTTGTCCTGCAACGTGGTGATCATCCGGCGCAGCCCGGCGAGGTCGAGCTGCTGGGTGGCGCTCGCCGCGTTGCGGCCGAGATCGTCGAGCGAATACGGCACCGACGTCCTGGCGAGCGGGATCGTGCCGCCACCCGCGAGCCGCCCGGTGCCGCCGGGATGGACGTCGAGATACCGCTTTCCGAGGATGGTCTGGATCTTGACCCCGGCGGTGGTGGCCTCGCCGAGCGGCTGCCCGCCGTCGAGCCGGAAGGCCACGCGCACCCGGTCACCGGCGAGGGTGATCGCGCGGACCCGCCCGGCCGGGACGCCGGCGACGAAGACCTGGTCGTCCGGCCGGAGCCCGGCGGCGTTGGCGAGTTCGGCGGTGTAATCGGTGGTGCGGGTGTAGAACACGACCTGCGGCAGGCCGATCGCGAGCGCGGCCAGCAGCGCGAGCACGAGCGTCCCGGCCAGCGCGAGCTTGAGCGGGTCGCGTTCGCGGAACGGCCGCCTCATCGGCACACCTCCGAATGCGGTCCGGCGCCGAGGTCGACCGTGAGCCCGCCGATCTTGATGCCGAGGGTGCAGAAGTAGACGTTCGTCCAGCTGCCGTAGCTGTGCATGGCGTCGACCTTGCCGAGCAGGTTCGGCAGGTCCTTCAACGCTTCGGTGATCGGCTTTTCGTTCCGTACCAAGCCGTGTGCGACTTCGTTCAGTGCCGAAAGGTCGTGGTTCACCGACGGCTGAACCTGGCGCACGAGGTCGGCGACGGTGCCCGCGAGCCGCGTTCCGCTGTCGAGGGCGTCCATGATGAGCTGCCGGTTCCCGGCCAGCCCGTCGGCCAGCACGCCGAGCCCGGCGATGAGGTCCTTGAAGTCCTGCGCGTGCCCGATCACGCTGTCCAGCACCGGCCGGAGATTCGCCAGCACCTCGCCGATCAGCTTGTCCTGCCCGGAAAATGTGGTAGTCAGCGAGACCACTTTGGACAGCAGCGCGTTGATCGTCGGGCCCTCGCCCTGGAACACCGCGACGATCTCCTTCGCCAGCTGGTTGACGTCGTCCGGGCGCAGCACCTCGAAGATCGGCTTGAACCCGTTGAACAGCACGGTGAGATCGAGGGCGGGTTTGGTGCGGGACAACGGGATCGTCGCTCCCGGCGCGAGCGGGCCGACGGCACCGCCGCCCGGCGAGAGGGCGACGTAACGTGCGCCGAGAAGGTCGGCGTACCGGATCACGGCGGTGGTGTCCGCGGGGAGTTTCTGGTCGTCGGTCACTTCGAACGACACCGAAGCCGTGCCGTCGCGCAGGCTGACGGCGTTCACCTTGCCGACACGGACACCGGCGACACGCACTTCGCTGCCAGGCTTGACACCGAGCGCGTCGGCGAACACCGCGGTGAACCCGGTCGTGGGCCTGCCGAACGGCCGGTGCAGCGTGTTGGCCACGAGCGCGGTGCACAGCAGGCAGAGCGCGGCGAACACACCGAACTTGACCAGGGGCGGGAACACCGCACGGAACGTCCTCACGGCAGCTTCACCTCGCTGCCTCGCAGGATCGGGCCCGCCAGCAGGGAAAGCACGCCCTGGCGGATGCTCTGGCGCAGATCGGGCAGCTCGGGCGCGCCGGGGAGGCGGCTCGCGAACTTCTCCAGCGCGGCGGCTTCCTGCGCGCTGCCGACCGGCCCGGACGTCCCGCCGAACGTGGGCGGCTCGGGCGGGGGAGCGGCCTTCGGGGCGGCAACACAGTTCGGGCCGGTGAGCGAGCCGTAGCGCGGGCACTCGGCGCCGGTGTAGGGGGTGTTCCGGTCGAGGGTGACGTCGAGGTTCACCGGCAGCCGCCCGGTGCGCAGTGTCCCCTGCAGTCCATTGAGGAGTGTGCCGAAGCTGTCGTAGAGGCCGCTGAGCCCGTTCGCGTTGTCCGCCGTGACATCGAGGATCCGGCCGCCGTTGCCGACGAGGTGGATGAGCCGGTCCTTGTTGTCGCCGAGGATTTGCCTGGCCTGGTCGGACAGCGTCAGTCCGCCGCTGAGCAGGGCTTCGAGCTGACCGCGCCGGTTCACCAGATCCTGGCTCAGCGCGGTGGCGTCCTTGAGCGCTTGCACGCCCTGCGGCGCGACGGCGGTGAGCTGGCCCGAGAGGTCGGCGAGGAAGCCGAGCGTGTCGCCGAACGTGGTCAGTAGCGCCGGTGCGCTGTCGGTGAGGTCGTGGACCTGGTCGATCATCCGGCCGAGCCGCTCGCCGTGTCCGGAAAGCGCCTTGCTCACCGCGGACAGCGCGGCGTCGATCTTGGCGGGCCGGACCTTGGTCAGGACGTCGAAAAGGCGTTTGTACGCCGTGTACAGCTCGATGGTCTCGCCGGAGGTGTCCGCGGGGATCGGCGTGGACACGTCCAGGCGCGCGCCGGTCGATTGTGCGGGCGGGACGAGGTCGACGTACTGGTCGCCGAACAGCGTCCGCGGCAGCACCCGGCTGCGCACCCCGGCGGGGATGTTCGTCAGCTGCTCCGGTGCCATGCGCAGGCCGAGCCGCGTGCGCCGCGCGTCGCTGTGCACGGATTCGACGGTGCCGACAACGACCCCGCGATACTCCACAGTGGACCGTTCGGCGACGCCGACGCTCTGCGGCGGGATGTCGGAGGTCAGCTCCGGGTCGCCGCTCAGCGCGCCGCTGCCGTACGCGACGACCGTGACGATCAGCGCGACACTCGCGGCGAACGCCAGGACTCCGCGCAGTACCAACGTGGTGTGGCGGCTCATCGAGCCACCCCCATCCCGGGCAGCTCCGGATAGACACCCCAGAGCGCGAACGTCACCAGGATGTCCGCGATCATGATCAGCACGATGCTGGTGCGCAGCGCCCGCCCCGCCGCCTTGCCGACGCCTTCCGGTCCGCCGGTGGCGGTGTAGCCGTAGTAGCAGTGGACCATCGTCACGATCATCGCCAGGACGAGGGCTTTGACCAGCGAGAGCACGATGTCCTGCGGCGGCAGGACGAGGTGGAAGTAGTAGTCGTAGGTCCCGCCGGACTGGCCGTTCGCGGTCACCACGATGAGCCGGGTCGCCACGTACGAGCCGAACAGCCCGACCAGGTAGAGCGGGATGACCGCGAAGAAGGCGGCGATCATCCGCGTGGTCACCAGGAACCGCAGCGAGCGGATGGACATCGCGTCGAGCGCGTCGATCTCCTCGGCGATCCGCATCGCGCCGAGCTGCGCGGTGAACCCGGTGCCGACCTTGGCGGCCAGCGCGATCCCGGCCACCACGGGAGCCAGTTCGCGGGTGTTCACCAGTCCCGACATCGCCCCGGACAGTGGTGAAAGCCCGACGAGATCCAGGCCGCGGAAGCCCTCCAGCCCGATCTGGGACCCGGTCACGAAGCTCATCGCGAAGACCACGCCGATGCTCCCGCCCCCGGCGAGCAGTGTGGCCGAGCCGAAACTGATCTGCGCGATCAGCCGCAGGATGTGCCGCCAGTGCTTCACCAGCGCGTACGGGATGTCGGTGATGACCCGGAGGTAGAAAGTGAACTGCGCCCCGGCTTCGGCGAAGCCGCGCAGGCTCCGGCGCAGCCGGGGACGGAGGCGCTGGGTGAGCGAGCCGATGACGGGGACGGCCATCAGAAACCTCCGTCCGGCGGCACGGCGAGCGCGTACAACTCGCCGATCCCGACGTTCGCGAAGAACACGAGCAGGAACGCCAGCACGACGGCTTCGTTGACCGCGTTGCCGACGCCGTCGGGGCCGCCCTTCGCGGTGATGCCCTTGAAACAGGCGACGGACGCGGCGAGCAACGCGAACACCGCCGACTTGAGCTGCGAGACCAGGAAGTCCGACAGATGGGCGAAATCGGTGAGGGTGCCGAGGAAACTCCCGGCGGGCACCCCCTGCACCACGACCTGGAACAGGAAGCTCGCGGTGATCCCGACGGCCATCACGAGGCTGTCCATCAGCATCGTGACGACCACCGCCGCGACGATCCGCGGCAGCACCAGCCGCTCCAGCACCGGCAGGCCCATGACCTCCAGCGCGTCGGTCTCCTCGCGGATCGTGCGGGCGCCGAGGTCCGCGCACATCGCCGAACCGCCGACCCCGGCGATCATCAGGGCGCAGACCAGGGGAGCGGCCTGGCCGACGACGAGCAGGCCGACGACCGCGCCGCTGTAGCTCTGCGCGCCGATCTGCCCGGTCAGCGCGCCGACCTGCGCGGCCACCACCACGCCGAACGGGATCATCACCAGGATCGCCGGGACCGCGGTGACCCCGGCCAGGAACCACATCTGCTCCAGCGCCTCGCGCCAGGCGAACCGGCGCCGGGACAGGGTCCGCCAGCCCGCGACCGCGGTGTCGGCGGCGAATCCGAACAGCACCCCGACCTCGGCCACCGATCCCGATCGCCCGCGTCCGGCTGCCGTCATGAGGCCCCCTTGCCTTCGGTCAGCTACCTACTGTGCAGTAAGAACGAGCGTTACGCAACGCTGGTTACGCAACATTCGTTACGTAAGTAGACTGCGGGGGTGGCACGCAGGACCCGAGACCCCGAATGCCGCCGCCGGCTCACCGCCGGGGCGTGGCGGCTGGTCGCCCGGCACGGCGTCGAAGCGACGACCGTGCGCGCGATCGCGGCCGAGGCCGGTGTTTCGACCGGCTCGGTCACCCACTACTTCGAGGACAAGGCCGAGCTGATGTCCTCGGTCCTGCGCTACAACAACAGGCTGGCCACCGAGCAGGTGCTGGCCGCGGTGAGCGACGCGACCGGGCTGGAGGCGGTGCGCCGCGGCGTCGAGGCACTGCTCCCGCTCGACGAGGCCCGGCTCCGGACGTGGACGGTCTGGCTCGCCTTCTGGGGCGACCGCGCCGCGCACGAGTTGACCGCGAAGGAGGGCGGCGGGGCGGGGTACGGCGCGTTGACCGGGTGGCTGACCCAGGTCTTCGCCGACGCCGTCGCCGCCGGTGAACTGCCGTCCACTGTGGACCCGCGGCACGAGACCGACCGGATGCTGGTGCTGCTCGGCGGCCTCGGCCTGCTCACCGGCGGATCACCCGCCCTGCTCGGCCAGGTCGCGCGGCTTTCCCAGCGGATGCTGGCCGACCATCTGGCCCAGCTGTCGCCCGCTTACGTGGCCGGGTGAGCCGGGAGCCGACCTCGGGGGGCGGTGTTGCCCGGAATGTGCGTAAAGTCGGGATCATGTCAGGGGATGAACGGCTGCTGATCCAGGACGTCGAGCGGGGACTGACCGCGGCCGAGGTGGCCGAGCGAGTCGCCAACGGGCGGACCAACGACGTTCCGGCACGGGCCAGCCGCAGCACGTGGGACGTGGTGCGGTCCAACGTGTTCACCCGGATCAACGCGATCTTCGCGGTGCTCGCGGTGATCATCTTCTCGACCGGGTACCTGCTGGACGGCCTGTTCGCCGGGCTGATCGTGGCCAACAGCGTCATCGGCATCATCCAGGAACTCCGCGCGAAGCGCACCTTGGACAAGCTCGCCATCGTCGGCCAGGTCCGGCCGCGGGTGCGCCGCGACGGGAAGACCGCCGAGGTGGCGCCGAACGAGGTCGTCGCCGACGACGTCATCGAGATCGGTCCCGGCGACCAGATCGTGGTGGACGGCGAGGCCCTCGCGGCCGAGGCGCTGGAGGTCGACGAATCGCTGCTCACCGGCGAATCCGACCCGATCGTCAAGAACCCCGGCGACCCGGTGATGTCGGGCAGTTTCGTGGTGGCCGGCAGCGGGGCGTACCGCGCCACGAAGGTCGGTAAGGAGGCGTACGCGGCGAAGCTGGCCGAAGAGGCCGGGCGCTTCACGCTGGTGAACTCCGAGCTGCGCAACGGCATCAACACGATCCTGAAGGTCATCACCTACCTGCTGGTCCCGGCGGGCGCGTTGTCGATCTACAACCAGCTCTCCGGCGACCAGGCGCTGCCGGACGCGTTGCGCGGCATGGTCGCGGCGCTCGTCCCGATGGTGCCCGAGGGGCTGATCCTGCTGACCTCGATCGCCTTCGCGGTCGGCGTCGTCCGGCTGGGCAGGCGGCAGTGCCTGGTCAACGAGCTGCCCGCGATCGAGGGCCTGGCCAGGGTCGACGTCGTGTGCGCGGACAAGACCGGCACACTGACCGAGAACGCCATGCGGCTGACCGAGGTGCGGCCGCTGGGTAACGGCGGCACCGAGCCCGGCGTCGTGCTCGCCGCGCTCGCGGCGGCCGACACCCGTCCCAACGCGAGCCTGCAGGCCATCGCGGAGGCCTACCCGGACAACCCCGGCTGGCAGCACACCGCCGTCGCGCCGTTCTCCTCGGCGCGGAAGTGGAGCGGGGCGAGCTTCGGCGAGCACGGCAACTGGGTGCTCGGCGCGCCCGACGTGCTCCTGCCCGCGGACGCGGCCGAGCGGGCCGAGGCCGAGGAGACCGGCGCACAGGGCCTGCGTGTCCTGCTGCTCGCGCGTGTCGAGCAGCCGGTCGACGCCGAGGGCGCGCCCGGTTCGGTCACGCCCGTCGCGCTGGTGGTGCTGGAACAGAAGATCCGCGGCGACGCCAGGGCGACGTTGGACTACTTCGCCGCACAGGGTGTTGCGGTGAAGGTGATCTCCGGCGACAACGCCGTCTCGGTCGGCGCGGTGGCCCGCTCGCTGGACCTGCCCGGCGCCGACGCCCCGGTCGACGCTCGCACGCTGCCGGAGGATCCCGAAAAACTGGCCGACATCGTCGAGCAGGGAGCGGTCTTCGGCCGTGTCACCCCGGCCCAGAAACGGGCCATGGTCAAGGCGCTGCAGTCGCGCGGGCACACCGTCGCGATGACCGGCGACGGCGTGAACGACGTCCTCGCGCTCAAGGACTCCGACATCGGCGTGGCGATGGGCGCGGGCAGCCCGGCCACCCGGTCGGTGGGCCAGATCGTCCTGCTGGACAACGCCTTCGCCACGCTCCCGCACGTCGTGGGGGAGGGCAGGCGGGTGATCGGCAACATCGAGCGCGTCGCCAACCTGTTCCTCACCAAGACCGTCTACTCGGTGCTGCTCGCCCTGATGGTCGGGATCCCCGGCCTGATCGGCTTCGACGCGCTGCCGTACCCGTTCCTGCCCCGGCACGTCACCATCGTCGGCTGGTTCACCATCGGCCTGCCCGCGTTCGTGCTCTCGCTGGCGCCCAACAACGATCGCGCCCGCGGTGGGTTCGTCGGCAGGGTGATGCGGATGGCC
Source organism: Amycolatopsis sp. NPDC059027 (assembly GCF_042739735.1). Lineage (NCBI taxonomy): Bacteria > Bacillati > Actinomycetota > Actinomycetes > Pseudonocardiales > Pseudonocardiaceae > Amycolatopsis > Amycolatopsis sp. NPDC059027. The sequence continues at coordinate 17,183 of NZ_JBHYIK010000073.1, forward strand.
GTACCCGCCGGGGTCGTGATCGCGGTGTCCTCGTTCGTGTCCTATCTGCTCGTGCATCCGGGAGCGAACGCGGGGGAGACCGCGCAGGTCCAGGCCAGCACCACCGCGCTGATCACGTTGATGGCCATCGCGCTGTGGGTACTGGCGATCATCGCCCGGCCCTACACCTGGTGGCGGCTCGGCCTGATCGTCGCGATGGTCGGGATCTCGGCGCTGATGTTCCTGTTGCCGCTGAGCCGGAAGATCTTCCTGCTGGATCCGGGCAACGTCGGGTACACGCTGTCCGGGCTGGCCTGCGCCGCGGTGGGGATCGTGCTGGTCGAACTCGGCTGGTGGATCGACGGCTGGCTGCGTCAGGAGAAGCGGCGGCTCACCGCCTGACCGCTGCTCAGAACCTCACCAGGACACGGCCCTCGTTGGTCGCGTCGGCTTCCACGCTGCGGTAGAGCTTCTTGAGGTGCGGCTGGTTGAGCATGGCCAGCACGCGTTTCTTGAGCTTGCCCGACCCCTTGCCGGGGATGAACTCGACGACCGGCACCCGCTCCTTCGCCGCGCGGAAGATCGTGCGGCGGACCGTGGCGTCGAGGTCCCGGTCGTTGCGGAAGAACGGGTGGAGGTCGACGGTCAGCTTCTCGGGCACGGCACTCCTCGGCTCGGTTCGGCGGGGCCCCATTGTGCCGGTGCTGCTTCGGAGTGTGCTGGTCCGTAGGCCCGAACGGAGCATTTTGGACATCGCCGGATGACCTGACACGCCGTCAGAACTTTACAAGCATCTTCCACTTGTCAAATCCACTGTACAAATCCTATGGTGTTGTAAAAGCACGCTCGTCGAGGAGGACGCAGTGGCCGTCGCAGCCGAGGACACCGGCACGATCCCCGAGGGATCGACCGGGCAGTGGAAGGACAGGAAGCGCTACCTCTGGCTCATCGGCCTGGTAGTGCCCTCGCTCGCGTTCATCGCGGTGGGGATGCGGGAACTCACCGGCTGGGGCGCGTGGTTCTGGATCGGCCCGGTGGTGATCCTGGTGATCGTCCCGGCGATCGACCTCATCGCGGGCCTCGACCGGTCCAACCCGCCGGACGACGTCATCGAGGCGCTGGAGAACGACAAGTACTACCGCTGGATCACCTATCTCTACCTGCCGATCCAGTACGTCGGCTTCATCGGCGCCTTCTGGCTCATCGCGAAGGGCGATCTGTCCCTTGTGGACAAGATCGGGCTCGCCGTCTCGATCGGATGCGTCGGCGGCATCGGCATCAACACCGCGCACGAGCTGGGGCACAAGAAGGAAAGCCACGAGCGCTGGCTGTCCAAAGTGGCCCTCGCGCAGAGCTTCTACGGACACTTCTACATCGAGCACAACCGCGGCCACCACGTCCGTGTCGCCACGCCGGAGGACCCGGCGAGCAGCCGCGTCGGCGAGAGCTTCTACCGGTTCTGGCCGCGCACCGTGTGGGGTTCGCTCAAGAGCGCGTGGAACCTCGAGAAGAAGCGTTACGCGCGCCGGAACCAGCACCCGTTCCGGCTCGGCAACGACGTGCTCAACGCCTGGCTGATGTCCGCGGTGCTGTGGGCGGGGATGATCATCGCCTTCGGCGCCGACATCCTGCCGTTCCTGATCATCCAGGCCGTGGTCGGCTTCTCGCTGCTGGAAGTCGTGAACTACATGGAGCACTACGGGATGCTGCGGCAGCGCACCGGCCCGGACGGCAAGGGCCGCTACGAGCGCGTCGATCCCAGCCACAGCTGGAACTCCAACAACATCGCGACCAACGTGCTGCTGTACCACCTGCAGCGGCACAGCGACCACCACGCGAACCCCACCCGCCGCTACCAGACCCTGCGCGACTTCGAGGAGTCCCCGGTGCTGCCCACCGGGTACGCCGGGATGATCGTGCTCGCCCTGGTGCCGCCGGTGTGGCGCCGGGTGATGGACCGCCGCGTGCTCACGCATTTCGACGGCGACATCTCCCGGGCGAACATCCAGCCCGCCAAGCGCGGCAAGGTGCTGGCGAAGTACGAGGCGGTGGCGTCATGAGCGAAGCTTGCGAGCGAATCGAAGACATCATGCGCCAAAAGGGATTCAACACTGTCTCGCGGAGCGAGGCGATCGCATGAGCCGGTTCGTCTGCCCCGGCTGCGAGTACGTCTACGACGAAGCCGCCGGCGATCCGCGTGAGGGCTTCCCGCCCGGCACCGCGTGGGACGAGGTCCCCGACGACTGGTGCTGCCCGGACTGCGGGGTGCGGGAAAAGGTCGATTTCGCAGCAGCCGAACAGGAATCAAGGAGTCACTGACATGAACATCGTGGTGGATCGGACCAGGTGCGAGGGCCTGGGCATGTGCGAGGCGATGGCGCACGAGTTCTTCGAGGTGCAGGACGACGGCACCATGGTCGTCCTCGACGAGAACCCGGGCGAGGAACATCGCCGGGAGCTGGCCGCCGCCGTGGACGCGTGCCCGGTGCTCGCGTTGACGTTGAAGGGCTGAAGCCGTGGAGCGCCTCGTGGTCGTCGGCGCCTCGCTCGCGGGACTTCGCGCGGTCGAGAGCGCGCGGCGCGGCGGATACACCGGCTCGATCACCCTGATCGGCGCCGAGGAACACCTGCCGTACGACCGGCCTCCGCTGTCGAAGGCCTTCCTTGGCGAGGGGCACGACGGCGTCGTGACGCCGTTCCGGTCCGCGGACGAGCTCCGGGACGACTGGGACGTCCGGCTGTGCCTTGGCGCTCCGGCGCAGGCGCTCGACACCGCCGAGCGCGAGGTGGTCGTCGACGGCCGCCCGGTGCCGTACGACGCGGCGGTGATCGCGACCGGCGCCACCCCGCACGCTTTCCCGGCAGGACAAGGGATCGCGGGTGTGCACCAGCTGCGCACCGTCGAGGACGCGCTGGCGATCCGGGCCGCGCTCGACGCCGGTGCCCGCACCGTGGTGATCGGCGCCGGGTTCATCGGGTCGGAGGTGGCGTCGGCGGCACGTAAGCGCGGGCTGCCGGTCACCGTCGTGGAGGCGCTGGAACTGCCGCTCATCCGGTCCGTCGGACGCGACGCCGGCGCGATCTGCGCCGAACTCCACCGCGAGAACGGGACCGATCTGCGGCTCGGCACGCGGGTCACGGGCGTCGCTTCGCACGCGGGCCGGGTCATCGGCGTCGTGCTGGACGACGGTGACGAGATCGCCGCCGACCTGGTCGTCGTGGGCATCGGCGTGGCGCCCGCGACGGGCTGGCTGCGGGGGAGCGGTCTGGTGCTGCACGCCGTGGACGGCGGAGTGGTGTGCGGCTCGACGCTGTCCACGAACGTGCCGGGTGTCTACGCGGCGGGCGACGTCGCCCATGCGGCCAGCCCGCTCTTCGACGGCGACCTGATGCGGCTCGAGCACTGGACGAACGCCGCCGAGCAGGGAGCGGCGGCGGCGCGCCACGCGCTCGACCCGGCGTCGGCCGTGCCGCTGGAGCCGGTGCCCTACTTCTGGTCGGACTGGTACGGGCATCGTCTCCAGTTCGTCGGCACCCCGCGTGCCGACGAGGTCCGCGTGACTTCCCGCGCCGTCAAGGGATTCACCGCGCTGTACCGGCGGGGCGACCGGCTGGTGGGCGCGCTGACCGTGGACCGGCCCCGCGAGATCATGAAGTACCGGCGGCGCGTCGCCGAGCGCGGCGAGTGGGAGGAGGCTCTCACCTTCGCCGCTCTGGGGCGGAAGATTGGCTAGCATCACGGATATGACTGTCGCGCCGCCGTCCTCGCGGGAGAAGGAGCTGACGCTGCGAAGCCGGATCGTCGGTGCCGCGGCCAGAGCCACCGTCGAGACCGGCTGGTCCTCGGTGACCATGGGCAAACTCGCCGACCTGGTCGGGGTCAGCAGGCAGACCGTCTACAACGAGATCGGCGGGAAACAGCAGCTCGCCGAGGCGATCGTGCTGGCGGAGCTGCAGAACTTCCTGACGGCGGTGGACGCCGCGTTCGAGGCCTATCCCGGTGATCTGGTGAACGCGGTGCGGCGTGCCTGTCACAACGTGCTCGTCCTGGCCACGAAAACCCCGTTGCTGCACGCGATCGTCAGCGCGTCGCACGGCGCGGGCCACGATCTCCTGCCGCTGCTGACCACCCAGTCGCGGACCCTGATCGAAACCGCGAAAACCGTGCTGCGCGAGCATGTCGAGGCGACGGCGCCCGCGCTGCCCGCCCGCGAGCTGGACGTCGCCATCGACACCGTCGTGCGGACCGTGCTGAGCCACATCATGCAGCCCAGCGCGAGCCCGGACCGCACCGCCGACGACATCGCCCTGCTCGTCGAACGCTTCCTCGCCGGGGTCGCCTCGTAACCGGTTTCAGCCGAACAGCGGGGCGATCTCGGTGACGACGTCGTCGAGCGGGACGCTGCTGCGTTCCGCCCGGCACAGGATCACCGCGCCCTCGATCGCGGCGACCGCGAGGGTGGCGAGCCGCCGCGCCCGGTCGGTGGGTACGCCTTCGCCGACGAGCAGGTCGCGGAGTTTTTCGTGCCAGCGCGCGAAAATCTCCCGGACCAGCTCGGCCGCCTCGGGCAGGTCTTCGCGGTTGTCGACGGCGAGCGCGACGATCGGGCAGCCCGCCCGGTAGCCGCTGTCCAGCAGAGACCGCTTCCAGAACGCCACGAACCCGTCGAGCACCGCGCGGGGATCGCCGTCGGCCACCGCCTGGTCGATCAGCGCGCCGATGAACTCGCCCGCCTGGCCGACCGCGCTGGTGATCAGCTCGTTCCGGCCGCCGGGGAAGTGGTGGTACACCGAGCCGCGGGGCGCGCCACTGCGTGCGAGGACGGCGTCGATGCTCACCCCCGAGGCACCCCGTTCTCGCAGCAACGCGATCGCGCTGTCGAGCATGCGCTGACGGCTCTGTCCTGGCCTTCGCCCCAACTCCGCATCCTCCTCTTCGGTCGGACCCGCTTGACTCAGCATTATGACAGAGTCCATAGTTACTCGACAGTAGCCCTATGTCGCCCCCTGGAGGCCGTCATGCCGCTGATCGACATCACCGTTCCCGCCGGCGCCCTCGGCGACGCCGCGGCCAAGTCCCTGCCGGACGAGCTCGCGACGATCCTGCTGCGCTGGGAAGGCGCCCCGGACACCGAGTTCTTCCGCGAGATCACCTGGGTCTACCTGCACGAGATCCCCGAGGGGGGGCTCGCCGTCGGCGGACGTCCCGGTGGCACGCCGCGTTACCGCGTCGACATCACCGTGCCGGAAGGCGCGTTGTCGCAGCGGCGCAAGGACGGTCTCGTCGCCGACGTCCACGCCGCCGTCACCGCGGCCGCCGGGCTCGACCCCGCCCAGGCGCTGCACGTGTGGACGTTGATCCGCGAAGTCCCGGAAGGGAACTGGGGCGCGGCGGGACAGACCATCCGCTTCGCCGATCTGAAGAAGTCGGCCGCGGCCGAGCGCGAGCGCACTGCGGCGTCCTGAACCGGCGACAGGGAGCGGGAGTCATGACCGACCAGTGGCGCAAGTCCGCGTGCATCCTCTGCGAGTGCAACTGCGGCATCGAAATCAAGCTCGACGGCCGCCGCTTCGACCGGATCCGCGGCGACAAGGAACATCCGGCGTCCGCGGGGTACACCTGCGAAAAGGCGTTGAGGCTCGACCACTACCAGAACGGCAGGCACCGGCTGAATTCCCCGCTGCGTCGTCGCGAGGACGGGACGTACGAGGAAATCGACTGGGACACCGCGCTCCGCGAGATCGCGGAACGGCTTTCGGCCGTACGTGACGCCCACGGCGGCGACAAGATCTTCTTCTACGGCGGGGGCGGCCAGGGCAACCACCTCGGCGGCGTCTACAACCGGGCGCTGCAGGCCGCGCTGGGCGCCAAGTACTTCTCGAACGCCTTGGCGCAGGAGAAGACCGGCGAGATGTGGGTCGACGGCAAGCTCTACGGCGGGCACACCAAGGGCGACTTCGAGCACGCCGAGGTCGTGGTGTTCGTCGGCAAGAATCCCTGGCAGTCGCACAGTTTCCCGCGGGCGCGGCCCACGTTGCGCGAGATCGCGAAGGACCCCGGCCGGACGATGATCGTGCTCGACCCGCGGCGCAGCGAGACCGCGGCGATGGCCGACATCCACCTCCAGGTCAAACCCGGCACCGACGCGTGGTGCCTCGCCGCACTGCTCGGCGTGCTCGTCCAGGAAGGCTTGCTGGACAACGACTTCTTGGCCGAGCACACCACCGGCGCCGAGTCCGTGGTGGCCGCGCTGGCCGAGGTCCCGGTCGCGGTGTACGCGCGGCGGTGCGGTGTCCCCGAAGATCTGCTCAGGACGGCGGCGCGGCGCATCGGGACCGCGTCGAGCGCCACCACCTACGAGGATCTCGGCGTGCAGCAGGCACCGAACAGCACCTTGGTGTCCTATCTGAACAAGCTGATCTGGATCCTCACCGGCAACTTCGGCAGGCCCGGCACGATGTTCCTGCACTCGAGCTTCGCGGCGATCGCGGGTGCCGGGACGGGCGGCAGCGGGAAAAGTGTGCGCGGCAAACGGACCCCGGTGACCGGGGCGCGCATCATTTCCGGCCTGGTGCCGTGCAATTCCATCGCGGAGGAGATCCTCACCGATCATCCCGACCGCTTCCGCGCGATGTGGATCGACAGCGTGAACCCGGCCCATTCACTGGCCGATTCCCGGACTTTCCGCGAGGCGCTGGACGCACTCGACCTGGTCGTGGTCGTCGACGTCGCGTTCACCGAAACGGCCCGGCACGCCGATTACGTGCTGCCCGCGTCCAGTCAGTTCGAGAAGTGGGAAGCCACGTTCTTCAACGTCGAATTCCCGCACAACACCTTCCAGCTGCGCCCGCCCGCGCTCGATCCGCTGCCCGGCACCCTGCCGGAGCCGGAGATCTACGCCCGCGTGCTGCGGCATCTCGACGTCGTCGATGCCGAGGTGATCGCGAAACTCACCGCGGCGGCCCATGCGGGACGCGCCGAGTTCGCGGCCGCGTTCTTCACCGCCGCGGGTGCCGACCCCGCGCTCATGGGCCTCGCGCCGTACGTGCTCTACGAGACGCTGGGCGCGGCCCTTCCCGCCGGGCAACGGGGGACCGCCGCGGTGTGGGGGCTGGCCCAGCTGTGCGCGATGACCCAGCCCGAAGCGGTGCGCCGCGCCGGATTCGCCGACGGCAACGAACTGTTCGAGGCCATCGTGTCGACGCCGTCGGGGGTGACGTTCACCGTCGACGAGTGGGAGGACGTGTGGACCTACGTGCGCCGTCCCGACCGCCGGTTCACCGTCGGGATCCCCGAACTGCTCGGCAAGCTCGGCGAACTGCGGGACGCCGAACCCGGCTGGGTCAGCGAGGAGTTCCCGTTCGTGCTGTCGGCGGGGGAGCGGCGTTCCTTCACCGCCAACACGATCTACCGCGATCCGACCTGGCGGCGCCGGGACGCGGCGGGCGCGCTCCGCGTCAGCCCGGACGACGCGGCGCGGCTCGGGCTCACCTCCGGCGGCCCCGCGCGCGTGGTGACCGAACGCGGCGCGGCCGAGGTCGTCGTCGAGATCACCGACATGATGCAGCCCGGTCACGTCTCGCTGCCCAACGGCCTCGGCGTCGATCACCCCGAACACGGGATCGCCGGTGTGGCCCCGAACGAGCTGACCTCGCTCGGGCATCGGGACTGGCTGGCGGGCACGCCGTGGCACAAGCACGTTCCGGCCCGCGTGGAGGCCGTCGCGCCGTAGTGTCCTTTGTAGACTCAAGTGGGTCCGGGCCCCGCGGTGGCCGTCGTCACCCGGGTACCCGGGCCGCGCGTCCGGCCTCGGGTATACGGTGGGAGGACGGTGCCCAGGGGAGGGCACCCCGGGGGAAGGCGAGGAAGCACATGTCCGGAGCGAATCGGTCCAGTGCCGTCGTGCCCGCGCTGGTGACGGCGAGCGCGGCCGTGCCCGCGGCGCTTCTGTTCGTGCTCAGCGCGGTGCTCGGCATCGGCGGTCTGCCGCTGGCCGCGGCCACGCTCACGCTCGTCGGCGCCGCGCTCGGGCTGATCTGGCTCGGCCAGTCGATGCGGGAGCGAAGGGCCCTCGCGCGCGGCTGACCGGAGTCAGTGCCCCGGCCACACGGGTGCGATGCCGCCGTCCGGGTCGATCGGCCAGGTGTCGTCGTTGAGGAGCCGCTTGAGCACCTTGCCCGTCGCGTTGCGCGGTAGCTCCGGGACGAAGTAGACGTCGCGCGGCACCGCGAACCGGGCCAGCCGCTGGTGGATGTAGGCGCGGATGTCCTCGGCGTGCAGCCGCGCGTTGCGCCGGGGCACGATGTAGGCCGCGAGCCGCTGGCCGTACTCGTTGTCCGGCACCCCGACCACCGCGACCTCGTAGACCCCGGGCAGCGCCATCAGCGCCTCCTCGACCGGCCGGGGGAAGACGTTCTCGCCGCCGGAGACGATCATCTCGTCGGCCCGTCCGGTGACGAACAGCCTGCCGTCCGCGTCGACGTAGCCGACGTCGCCGGTGGCCATCAGGTCGTGGGCCCTGGGCAGGCTCCCGCCGTCGGTGTAGCCGTCGAACAGCATCTCGTTGCCGACGAAGATCTGGCCCTCGCCGCCGGGCGGGACGGGACGGCGGTCCTCGTCGAGGATCGCGACCCGCGTGCCGGGCGGGCAGCGGCCCGCGGTCGTCGGCGCGGCACGCAGGTCGGCGGGGTCGGCGATGCTCGCCCAGGACACCTCGGTCGAGCCGTAGAGGTTGTAGAGCACGTCGCCGAAGGTTTCGGTGAACTCGCGGACGAACGAGCCGGACATCGCCGAGCCGCTGCTCGCCACGATCCGCAGCGAGGACAGGTCGTAGCGGCCGCGGATCCGGGACGGCAGGTCGAGGATCCGCTGCAGCATGATCGGCACCGCGAACAGCGCATGGCACCGCTGTTCGGCGATCGTCCGCAGGGTCTCCTCGGCGTCGAACCGGCGCACCATCGACAGCGACGCCCGCAGCGCCATCCCGATCTGCATCGCGGCCAGCCCCCAGGTGTGGAACAGGGGAGCGGCCACCACGATCCGGTCGTTCGCGCGCAGCGGGATGCGGTCCAGCAGCGCCGCCGCCGCGCCGACACCCTTCGGGGTCGGCCGCCGGGCCCCCTTCGGGACACCGGTGGTGCCGGAGGTGAGCACGACGATCCGGCCGGGCCGGTCCACCGGTTTGCGCCGGGTGGCCTCCGCGCCCGCGATCAGCTCGTCCACAGTCGGGTATCCCGCCTCGGCCTCCGGCCAGGTGCTGACCCGGAGGAACTCGCCGCGGACGTCCTTGATCACGTGGGCGAACTCGTCGTCGGCGAGGACCGCGACCGGCTGGTGCGAGGCGATCACCTTCGCCACCGCGCTCGCCGACAGCCCGGTGTTGAGCAGCACGACGTCGGCGCCGAGCTTGCCGCAGGCGATGAACGACTCCACCATCGCGGCGTGGTTGCGGCACATCAGGGCGACCCGGTCGCGGGCCTTGACCCCGCGGTCCGCGAGCGCGTTCGCCAGGCGGTTGCTGCGTTCCTCGGTCTGGCCGAACGTGCGGACGCAGCGTTCGTCGTGCAGGGCGAGCTCGTCCGGCCCGCGTGCCGCCGCGGCCTGGTACCCGCCCGCCACCGTGGCGCCCCACTGCGCGAGCGAGGTCAGCTGCCGGGCCACCTTGTCGGGCCGTCCAGGGGACAGGACCCCGGCCCGTACCAGCGTGCTCGCGGTTCTCAGCGTCGTGGCTCTGTTGTCCTGCGCGCGGTCCGGCGGGGCGGGGCGGCCGGACAGGTGCAGGTCGATGCGCTGCGCGATCTCCTGAACACTGCGCCGGAGCGCCGCCGAGGACATCTCGCCGCGGGGTGAGGGCAGCATCAGCCGCGCCACGAGTTCGGTGCGGCTGTCCGGGAGCGGGTGTAGTTCGACCGAGACCCAGCTCCGCTCGTCCTGCACGCCACGCCATACGACGTGCTCGCCCGAGCGGTGCACCACGGCGTGGATCTGTTCCTCGACGAGTTCGCCCCGGCGCGGCCGGAGCCGGATCAGGCAGCGCGGGCCGCGGCCGAACGAGGCCGGTTCGACCACCTCGCACCAGCTGATCTCCGGCACGAACCGCGAGTAGCGCTCGGGCGAGCCGACCACTTCCCACACCCGCTCGGGCGGGTGTGCCAGCACGGAGCTCGCCTGGACCACATCGTCACGCATCTGAACCTGCCTCACACCGCGCGCTCGGGCGTTCCCCGGCAAGAACTGACGCCTCCGCGAGCTCAGGATCTGGGGACGCTATCAGCAAACGGGGGTTACCGATACTCCGAATGATCGACTTCGACCCGTCCTGGCGACACCGGCGGTGGGTCCGGGGCGGCGGTCACCGCACCGGGGTGGCAGCGCTTTCCGTGTTCTTCTCGTTCTCGTCACTGCGCGCGTTGGCCTCGTCGATCTCCGCCATGTGCTCCTCGGCCCACGCGCGGACGGCGGCGAGCGGCCCGTCGAGGGAGCGGCCGAGCGGGGTGAGCCGGTAGTGCACCCGTGGCGGCACGGTCGGTTCGACGCGGCGGGCGGCCAGGCCGTCCCGCATCAGGCTGTGCAGGGTCGTGGACAGCATCTTCTGCGACACGCCGGGCATCCGGCGCTTGAGCTCGGCGAAGCGCACTTCGGGCGGATCGGCCTCGGCGAGGACCTTGACGGCCATCGACGTCCACTTCGTGCCGATGCGGTCCAGCAGCCGCCGGGCCGGGCACGCCGGGTCGAACACGTCACCGCGCGGGGCCGGTCGGGAGGTCACCTCGGGCTCACCACCTGTCGGGAAAGTGCCGTCTTGGCGAAGCCTTGACGGTTACCTACGTTGATCTGGTCACCAATGGTAACCACTATCCGGGAGAAGTCATGACCACCACCGTCGAAGGGGTTACCCTGCGGCGCGTCGCGACCAACGGCATCGAGACGTCCGTCGCGGTCGCCGGCACCGGCCCCGCCGTCCTGCTGCTCCACGGCTTCCCGCACACCTGGCGGCTGTGGAGCGCGGTCATTCCCGTGCTGGCGCGGCATTTTCGCGTGCTCGCGCCGGACCTGCGCGGCCTCGGCGCCGGCACCAGGCCGCCCGACGGCTACGACGCGGGCACGCTCGCCGATGACGCGGAGGGGATCCTCGACGCGCTGGGGGAGCCGTCCGCCGCGGTGGTCGGCATCGACGCGGGCACACCGCCGGCGTTCCTGCTGGGCCTGCGTCGCCCGGAGCGGGTCCGGCGGCTCGTGCTGATGGAGTCGCTGCTGGGCGTCCTGCCCGGCGCCGAAGAGTTCCTGGCGGGCGGGAAACCGTGGTGGTTCGGCTTCCACTCCGTGCCCGGGCTGGCCGAGACGGTACTGACCGGGCACGAGGCGGAGTACATCGGCTGGTTCCTCGACTCCGGGACGCACGGCCGTGGTGTGCCCGAGCCGATTCGTGACGCGTTCGTCAGCGCGTACACCGGATCCGACGCACTGCGCGGCGCTTTCGCCCACTACCGCGCGATGCCCGCGAACGCGGAGCTGATCCGGGACGCCGTCCGCGACCGGCGGCTCACCGTGCCCACGATGGCCGTCGGCGCGCACCCGGTCGGGCGGAGTCTGGAACGGCAGCTGCGGCCGATCGCCGACGACCTCGAAGGTCATCTCGTCGAGGACTGCGGGCACATCATCCCGCTCGACCGGCCCGAGGCCCTGCTCGGCCGTCTGCTTCCGTTCCTGGCCGCCTGAAGCGGGCGGCGGCGCGAAAAACTGTCACGGCCGTGCGGGTTCCACATTTCGATATTCACCGGAGGAAGCGTCGAAATCCGCAGTCGGATGACAATGAATGCCGGATTGTTTCGTGCCAGTGTGATGAATAGGAAGATATCTCGTTAAAGTCACACGGCCCGGTTGTCGGGGCCATTATTTACCCACTACCGTTGCCATCGAGCGGCCGGGCACCCGGCCTGCCATTCATTATCCCCCAGTTCAGTATTCGTTCAACGAAGAAGGAGCTGAATGTGACAGCGACCAAAACGCGTACCCGGCTCGCCAGGGCCGGGATCGTCGCGGTGGCGGCGGCCGTCGTCACGGTGTGCGGCGCGGGCGCGGCCAGCGCCGCGGACAAGCCGCTGACCTGGAAGGGTGGCTTCCCGATCATCGGCGACCAGCAGGTGAAAACGGTCGTCCACGTGGACATCCCGGCCAAGGCGACCCCAGGGCAGCCCGTTTCGGTGCCGTTCACCCTCGACGTGGACACCGGGGACGGCGTGGGCGACGGTCTGCGTCTCGTCGGCGGGAAGAAGATCGGCGGCTCGATCGACGCCGCGGTGGCGATCAAGGTCAGCGACGGGAAGTCCATTTCCCTGAAGGTGAACCTGCCCATCCCGGACACGCAGGTTCCGCCGAGCGGCCCGATCAAGTTCACCTCTCAGGGCAAGGTCGATTTCACCGTCCCGCAGGGAACCCCGACCGGGAAGGCGACGATCTCGGTCGACCCGAAGGCCGTCACCCACGTGACGACCGACGTTTCGGACCCGTCGCTGGCGAAGTTCGACGTGAACCTCGCCCTCGACCCGCCGGACCAGGACGCGGTGCTCGGCAGCACCGACGTCGGCTGACGGAAGCACACGACGGACGCTTTCCGCCCGCCCCCCACGGGAAGTGTCCTTTGTGGATTCCATAGCTGTGAAGGCCTCCTTGCCCGCCTTGAGCGCCGGTAAGGAGGCCTTCACGGCATGGGACCGCTTTTTGTCATGCCGATGCGTATTCCGGGTTCCTGTTTTTGTCACTCCACAGTGGACTCCAAGCCTGGCAGGGGTCGTGCTAGGGTTTCGCGGTGAGCGACTTTCCGCCCGTCCCGTTCGGTTCGCGGTTGCTCGGTCCCGCCGGGCAGGATGGGCAAACGCTGCGGATCCGGATCCAGGTGCTGCTCACCATCACCCTGATCGTCGCGAACCTGATCGGCGCCGGAGTCGTCGTGGTGCTGTCGGTGCTCGTCGTGCCGAGCGCGGGGATCGAAAGCCGGACGCTGTCGGTGTGGGCCATCGCGACCCCGGTCTACATCTGCGCGGCGGTGGCGGTCGGCGCCGTCTGGGGCACCCGTGACGCGTTCCGTGCGCTGCGGTGGGTCACCGAGCAGCGGGTGCCCGACGCGGGCGAACGCCGCGCCGCGCTGCGCGTACCGCTGCGGCTGACGCTCGTCCAGCTTTCGCTGTGGGGGCTGGCGACGGTGCTGTTCACCGTGCTGGCGGCGATCCTGCAGCCGAACCTCGTCGCGGCGATCGGATTCACCGTCGGCTTCGCGGGGATCGTCGTCTGCGCGAACGCCTACCTGCTCGGCGAGTTCGCCCTCCGGCCCATCGCCGCCCGCGCGCTCACCGGCGCGGCGTGGCACTCCGCCGGCGCGGGGATCGGGCTGCGGATGCTGCTGTTCTGGTGCCTCGGCACCGGCGTCCCGGTCGCCGGGCTGGTGACGGTCGCGGTGTTCGCGCTGGCCCGCCAGGACGTCTCGGCCACGAAGCTCGCGGTCACCGTCGTCGTGCTCGGCGTGGTGGCGATCGTGTTCGGCATGCTGCTCACGGTGTTCACCACGCGCGCGACGGTGGCGCCGATCCGCTCGGTCCAGGCGGCGTTGCGCAAGGTGCGGCACGGCGAACTGGACGTCGAGATCCCGGTCTACGACGGGACGGAGCTGGGCCTGCTGCAGGCGGGGTTCAACGACATGGTGGCCGGGCTGCGGGAACGGGAACGCATCCGCGACCTGTTCGGCAGGCACGTCGGGCAGGAGGTCGCCCGCGCCGCGGTGGACCGGTTCGCGGAACTGGGCGGCGAGGAACGCGAAGTGTCGGTGCTGTTCGTGGACGTCGTCGGGTCCACCACCATCGCCGCGACCCGCCCGCCGACCGAGGTCGTCGACCTGCTCAACCGCTTCTTCGCCGTCGTCGTCGACGAGATCGACCGGAACCACGGGCTGGTGAACAAGTTCGTCGGCGACGCCGTCCTCGCGATCTTCAACGCGCCCGTCGCCCTCGACGACCACGCCGGGGCGGCACTCGCGGCGGCCCGCGCGATCGGGTCCCGGTTGGCGGCCGAGGTGCCCGGCTGCGCCGCGGGTGTCGGGGTCGCCACCGGGCAGGCCGTCGCGGGCTATGTGGGGGACCGGCGCCGGTTCGAGTACACGGTGATCGGCGACGCGGTGAACGAGGCGGCCCGCCTCACCGACCTCGCGAAGGACGTTCCCGGCAAGGTGCTCGCCTCCTGGCACGCCGTCGAGTCCACTTCGGACGGTGAGGCCGCCCGATGGCGCCCGGCGGGCGAGGTGACGCTACGCGGCCGTCTCGAAGGCACCACGCTGGCGGTCCCGAGCTGACGCCGAGCCGGGTCAGTTCTTGCGGCTGCGCGAGCCGAGGATCATCAGCGTTTTCGTGCCGGTCACCGCGCCGGACCGGCGCAGGTGGTCGATGACCTGCTGCAGGTGGTCGATATCGCGGGCGCGCAGGTGGATCAGCGCGTCGGGGTCGCCCGCGATGGTGAACACCGTCTGCACCTCGGGCAGTTCGGCGGCGTTGCGCATGATCTCCTCGACGCCGGTGGTGCCGACGTACCGGATCTCGGTGAACGCCTCGATGCCCCAGCCGAGCTTGGCGTGGTCGATTTCGACGGTGAACCCGGTGATCACCCCGATGTCGCGGAGACGGTCTACGCGCCGCTTGACCGCGGCGACCGACAGCCCGACCTCCTGGGCCATCTCGGAGTACGTCCGGCGGCCGTCCTCCCGCAGCAACTGCAGGACCCGCAGGTCCGTCTCGTCCACTTCGGCCACTCCGCGCCTCCTCGCTCCGACACGCAAACAATAGTCGCTGAATCAGCGTTCATGAATAGTTCTTTGCGTGTTGCGCTACGCTTCGCGGGACTTGCTTGCGCGAGGGGTCGCGCTTCGGCTGTGCTGTGGCGTAGCCCACCACGAACGACCCTGGATGGAGGCTCCCCGTGAGCGTCGACCTTGCCGCCGTCTCCCTGGACGACCGCTACACGGCCGAACGCGGCAGGGTGCTGATCTCCGGCATCCAGGCGCTGGTCCGGTTGATGCTCCAGCAGCGGAAGCTCGACGAGTCCCGCGGCCTGGACACCCGGGTGTTCGTCAGCGGCTACCCCGGTTCGCCACTCGGCGGGCTGGACATGGAGCTGGCCAGGGCCGCGCGGTTCACCGAACCCGCGGGCATCGTCTTCCAGCCGGGCCTCAACGAGGAACTCGCCGCGACGGCGGTGGCGGGCACCCAGCTGCTCGGCGAGACGCCCGGCCGCCGCCACGACGGCGTCACCGGGTTCTGGTACGGCAAGAACCCCGGCCTCGACCGGGCCGCCGACGCGATCCGGCACGGCGTCGTCGCGGGCACCGCCACGCTCGGCGGCGCGGTCGCGCTCATCGGTGACGACCCGGACTGCAAGTCCTCGACGCTGCCCAGCGCGAGCGAGCAGCTGTGCCAGAGCCTGTCGATGCCGCTGCTCGCCCCCGGCTCGATCCAGGAGATCGTCGACCTCGGCCTGCACGCGGTCGCGATGTCACGGGCCAGCGGGCTGTGGACCGGACTGAAGATCGTCGCCGACATCGCCGACGCGTCGGCCACCGTCGACGTCGCCGGGCTGGGCCACGAGATCCCCGAACCGCCGAAGACGCCGCGGCCCGCGCCCGGCGCGCTGGTCGGGCCGGCCGCGGTCGACGCCGAACACGACGTGCTCACCCGGCGGCTCAACCTGGCCCGCGCCTACGCCAGGGAGGCCGGGCTGAACCGGGTCACCTTCACCGCCGAGCGGGCCACCTTCGGCGTGCTGGCCTCGGGCATGGCTTACTCCATCGTTCTGCGCGCGCTGGCGGACCTCGGCATCGACGAGGCCGCGATGGACACGCTCGGCCTGCGGCTCATCCGCCTGTCCATGCCCTTCCCGATCGACGCGGACGAGCTGGCCGCGATGACCGGCGACCTCGACGAAGTCCTTGTGGTGGAAGACAAGACGCCGTTCCTGGAGGACGCGCTCAAGGCCGCGTTGTACCGGCGGCCCGGCGCGCCGAACGTGGTCGGCCGCCACGACGAGACCGGCAGGCCGCTGTTGTCCGCGCGCGGCACGCTCGGCGCGGACGAGGTCGCCCGCGCGCTGGCCGCCCGCCTCGGCGCCGACCGGTTGCCCCGCGCCGCCACCACGCATCTGAAAGCGCTTGCCCCGGCCAGGGTCTCGCGGATCACTCTGCCCACTGTGGACGCCCGGACGCCGTACTTCTGCTCGGGCTGCCCGCACAACACCTCCACCCGCACCGGCGACGACACGCTCGTCGGCGTCGGCATCGGCTGCCACGCGATGGTCGCGCTCGACACCGCCGGGCGCGGGCACCAGATCGGGCTGACCCAGATGGGCGGCGAGGGCGCGCAGTGGATCGGGCTCGCGTCGTTCACCGACGACCGGCACTTCGTGCAGAACCTCGGGGACGGGACGTTCCACCACTCCGGTTCGCTGGCGATCCGCGCCGCCGCCGCGGCCGGCGTCACGATGACCTACAAGCTGCTCTACAACGACGCCGTCGCGATGACCGGCGGGCAGCAGGCCGAAGGGCGGCTCGGTATCCCGTCGCTGACCCGGTGGCTCGCGCTGGAAGGCGTCCGCCGCATCGTCATCACCACCGCGGAGCCCGAGACGTACCGCGGGGTCGCGCTCGACGAGATCGCGTCGGTCCGGCATCGCGACGACTTCGCCGACGTCGAACGTGAACTCTCCACTGTGGACGGTGTCACGGTGCTGATCCACGACGACCGCTGCGCGGCGGAGGAACGGCGCCTGCGCAAGCGCGGGCAGCTGCCGACCCCGGCCGAGAAGGTCGTGATCAACGAACGGGTCTGCGAAGGCTGCGGCGACTGCGGTGACGTGTCGACCTGCCTTTCGGTGCGTCCCGTCGAAACCGAGTTCGGCCGCAAGACCCGGATCCACCAGGCGTCGTGCAACTCCGATTTCAGCTGCCTCAAGGGCGACTGCCCGTCGTTCCTGCTCGTCGAGCCGGGTACGAAGCGCAAGCGCGCGGTGCCGTCCCTGCCGGTCGAGCTGACCCCGCCGCCGATCAGGTTCACCGGGGACGGCACGTTGCTGCGCATGCCGGGGATCGGCGGCACCGGCGTCGTCACCGTGTCGCAGATCCTGCAGATGGCCGCCCACCTCGACGGCCTCTACGCCGCCGGGCTGGAGCAGACCGGTCTCGCGCAGAAGGGCGGCCCGGTGATCAGCGACGTCCGGATCTCGAAGCAGCCCATCGACGGCGCCCTGCGCGCGACGAAGTCCATTGTGGACGTCCTGCTCGGCTTCGACCTGCTCGGTGCCGCCGCCGACGTGAACCTGGCCGCCGCCCACCGCGAGCACACCGTCGCGGTGGTCAACACCAGCGTCGTCCCGACGGCCGCGATGGTGACCAACAGGGTGGTGGTGCCGGGGACGCCGGACGACGCGCTGGAACGCGTCGAATCCGTCACCCGGGGCGCGGACAACTTCTATCTCGACGCGCTCGCGCTGTCGGAGGCGTTGTTCGGGGATCACATGCCCGCCAACATGCTGCTCGTCGGTGCCGCGTTCCAGCACGGCTGCGTCCCGGTGTCGGCCGAGGCGATCGAGCAGGCGATCCGGCTCAACGGGGCGGGTGTCGAGAAGACGCTGGCCGCGTTCCGCTGGGGCCGCGCGGCCGTTCTCGACCGGGACGCGGTGCTGGCCGCGACGTCGTCGCCGGAACGGGCGACCGTGGCGGTCGACGAGGTCGCCGTCGCGATCGCCGCCACGCACGCCCCGAGCGGGGAACTGGGCCGAGTTCTCGCCACTCGCGTCGCGGACCTCGTCGGGTTCCAGAACGAGGACTACGCCCGCCGCTACGCCGAGGAGGTCCGGCGCGTCGCCGACCTCGCCACCGAGCGGGCGGGCGCCGAGGCGGAGCGGGTCGCGGTCGCGTATGCCAAGGGGCTGCACAAGTTCATGGCGTACAAGGACGAGTACGAGGTCGCGCGCCTGCACCTCGACACCGTCGAAAGGGCAAGGCGCGACGACGAGTTCGGGCCGGACGCCTCGGTGTCGGTACTGCTGCACCCGCCGGTGCTGCGGGCGATGGGCATGAAGCGCAAACTGCGGCTGCGGCGTTCGGCCGAGCTGACGTTCAAGGCGTTGCGGGCCGCGAAAGGCTTGCGCGGCACGCGGTTCGACGCCTTCGGTTATGCCAGGGTCCGCCGCGTCGAGCGCGCTCTCATCGGCGAGTACCAGCGTCTGGTGCGGGACGCGCTCGCGCACCTGAAGCCGGGCACCGTCGACGCCGTCACCGCGATCGCCGAACTGTCCGACGTCGTCCGTGGCTACGAGGACATCAAGCTCGCCCGCGTCGAGGAGTTCCGCGCCCAGGCCCGCGAGTCGCTGGCGAACCTCCGCGCGGACGCGGCGGCGGTGGCCGCGGGGCGGTGAACCCGGGCGGTGTGAGGCCGTCCGGCTACCGCGGCGTGGTTTGCTCCGGCGGTGCGGGATCGAGGTTCGGCCGGGTGTTCAACGGCGTGTGGATGGGCGCGTCGATCCGCAGGACGCGGGTGCGGGCCGCGTTGATGAACTGAAGACGTTCGTGTTCCATCGTGTCGCGCACCTGCCGCCAGAGGGGATCCGTGTAGGGCTCTCCCCGCTGGATCATGCGGTTCGTCCGGAAGAACGTTTCGTCGCACCGGGCCGCGGCGTCGACGAGGTCCTGGTGGCCGAACAGCCACAACGACGCCAGTGCCTGGTTCCAGCCGGTCCAGTCGATCACCTCGCCTTCGTCCCAGAACCGTTTGAGCGCACGCTGGTTCCGCGTCGATTCGTGGATGACGTCCCGGCACGCGTCCGCGAGCTTGTCACGTGACCACTGTCGTTTCTGGGTCCGGCTCGTCAGCACGGCACCCGCGAACACGCCCGCGAGTGCGATGAGTGATCCGGCCGCGCTCGAAGTGGCTATCTGCCACGGGAACGCCATGACACCATCCTCCGGCGGTGGGAAAAGCGGGCGTGCCGGGGCAGATATTAGGGGAGTTCGCCGTCGTAGTCGGGCAGTTTGAAGGTGCGTTCGGAGTGGCCGCCGGCGAGGTCGGAGGCGCTGTTGCCGATGTTCGCGACGATCGTGTAGCCCTTGGCCTCGATGTCGGCGCGGGCGGTGGTCTTGAACTTCTGCAGATCGAGCAGGTCCGGGAGGTCCGTTTGGTAGAGACCCGCGTACCGGTAGCCCGCCTCGTCCAGATTGTGCCGGGTCACCGCGTCACCCAGCTTCGGCCTGCCGGTCACGAAGAACACCGTGGCGCCGCGCTCTCCGGCGAGCCGGGTGACCCGCAGCGTCGGGGCCAGCGCGGGAACGTCGGCCAGTGACGGGTGGTAGGTCGATTCCAGCGACGTGTTGTCGATGTCCAGGACGATCGCGGGACGGCCGGAGCCGGGGAGCCGCTGGGTCAGGTAGCTCGCGGCCTGGTCGGTGACCGCGGTGACGTCGGCGATCCACGTCGCGTACGGCGGGAGACCCGCCTGTGCCGTCGTCGGGGCCGCGGAGGACGTCGCGGGCGTGGCGAGCAGCCCGGCCACCGCGAGGGTGGCCACGAGGGGAGTCCGGACGCGCTTCATGCGAGCCTCCTCGACCGTCGGCAAATGCCGAAGCAGTTTCATGTTCAATCGGAAGATACTGCGCGACACCGATTCGCGCGACCCGGTCAGGTGATCGTCCGCGCGACGGGCTGACATCCCCTGGTGCGGCGGCCCGCGGTGCGCTGAACTGGGTCCGTCGCGCGAGAGTCGCCGCAGACAAGAGGAGGATCGATATGGCCGTATGGACGAGATGCGCGGTCGCCATGGCCGCGACGGGGCTGGTTCTCTGCGCCCCGGCCGTGGCACAGGCGGCTCCCGGCGGTGTCGACGGGGGAGAGTCGGCCGCGGTCGCCGCCGAGGCCGCCCCGGCGGTCCCCGCCGCGCTCACCGTCAGCCGCGGCGAGATGATCAAGCGGGCCACCACCTGGCACCCGCACACCGCCGAGCGCGTTCGCTATGACCAGAACAAGACGCACAACGGCTACCGCACCGACTGCTCCGGCTACGTGTCCATGGCCGCCGGGCTGGCCAAGCCGGGACCCAACACCGTCGCACTGGCCGGGAGCAAGGTGTCGGTCCCGATCAACAAGAACGACATGAAGATGGGCGACCTGTTCATCGACGCCATCGGCGACCACAACACCCGGCACGTGGTGATCTTCGAGAAGTGGTCCAACGCGCAGCACACCAAGTACTGGGCGTATGAGCAACGCGGCGGCTACGGCACCGACCACCGCGAGCTCACCTACGGGCTCGACGCGGGCAGTCAGTTCAAGGCCCACCGCCTGAAGAACATCACCGGCTGACCTCCGCGGGCCTGCCCGGCCGATGGGGACCGGGCAGGCCCGCGGACCGTTCACGGCGCGGCGACAGCGGTGTCCCGGCCGAGCCCGTCGCCCTGCCGTCCGGCACGGCCGAGCCGGAACTGCTCGGGCCGCTGCGGGACCCAGAAGGCGAAGATCGCCGCGAGCGCGGTGGTGGCGATCAGCAGGCCGAACGCCGCGGTGTAGGAGAACGTGTCGGCGAGCCAGCCCATCAGCAGCGGCGAGCTCGCGCCCGCGACCTGGCCCCCGAAGTTCAGCACGCTCATCCCGGTCCCGGTCAGTGCCGGCGGCAGGACCCGCAGCGGCAGGCCGAAGACGCACATCGTGCTCAGCCCGGACAGCCCGATCGCGAGGGTCTCGTACACGGTGAACTCCACCGTGGTGCCCGCGGCCGTCATCAAGCCCAGCAGCACCGCGGTCCCCAGCGTGATCGAGGCGAGGAACCACCGCGTGCGGTGGGCGAAGAACCGGTCGAACAGCCAGCCGCCGAGGATCGTGGTGACCACGGTGACCAGCATCGGGATCGCCGAGAGCACCCCGGTCTGGGCCATCGACACGTGCCGGGCCTCCAGCAGGTAGCTCGGCACCCAGGTGATCAGGCCGTAGGCGAGCATGTTCATCGAGCAGAACAGCACCGCGAACTTCCACAGTTGCAGCGACCGCAGCACCTCCCGCCGCGACGCGGAGACCGGCGGCGCGTTGTCGACAGTGGCGTTGAGCCGGGCGGGCAACGGCTTCGGCAGCAGGCTCCACAGCAGCACGCCGATGAGGACCCCGCCCAGCGCCAGCCAGAGGAACGTGTGCCGCCAGCCCACCGCGGCGATCAACGGGGCGACGATGAGCGGCGCGATGCCCGGCCCGACGCCGCTGGCGGCCAGCATGACGCCGGTGACCGTCGCCCGCCGGTCCGGGGTGGTCCGCTCGGCGACCGCCTTGAACGACGCGGCGGGGAAACAGCCCTGCGAAATCCCGAACAGCGCCCGCATCGCGAGTAGAACGCCGAACGTGCCGGCGAGGCCGGTCAACGCGGTGAACCCGGACCACAGCACGAGCGTGACGAGCATCGGCTTGCGGGACCCGAAGCGGTCGGCGAGGAACCCGGCCGGGACCTGACAGGCCAGGTAGACCACGGCGAACGTGGTGACCAGCAGCCCCTGCAGGGTTTTGCTCAGCCCGAACTCGGCGCCGATCGAGGGCAGGGCCATGCCGATCGCGAACCGGTCGATGTAGTCGATCGACCAGGCGAGCAGCAGGATGATCATGGTCAGGGTGGCGGTGCGGCGGATTCTGCTCCGCGTCCAGTCCTCGATGACGGGCGCTGGATTCATCGGTGAACCTCCGGATTTCGGTGTGGCGCCCCCCTTCGTTCGCGGTGCCTTCAGTCCTCCGTCTCCAGTACGTACTTCCCGTCCTTGGTGAAGCCGGTTATCGCGGCGCCCCCGGCCATCCGGCCGCTCAGCGCCGCGCGCATCCGTTCCCGCCACAGCGCGGCGCACGCCGGGTCTTCCAGGCGCAGCCCTTCGATGTCGGCCGGGGTGTCCACCAGCACGACGGACGCGCCGGTCGCCCTCGGCTCCGGCCTGCCGTCCTCGTTCGCCAGCGCGCATTCGGCGTGGGGGACCGGCTGCGCGAAGCACGGGTGCCCGGTCGCCGCGGCTTCGACGTCCAGGGCGGCCAGCTCCCACGACATCAGCAGCCGGTCGGTGGCGCCGCCGCCGTTGATGTGGTCGTCCATCGGGCCGTAGAAGTCAGGCAGGTACTCCGCCGGGCGGGCGCCGAGCTTGACGAGGTTGAAGTGGGCGTTGCGGCGGACCAGCGGGTCGAACGTCCAGGTGATCCGCGCCAGCCCGCGCTCCAGCGCCCACGCCCGCTGGTGCAGTTTGAGCGCGAAGCCGACCGAACGTCCCCGTGCCAGGGCCCCGACGCCGGTGATGTGCGAATGCAGTGCGTACCCGGCGGGTTCGGCGAACAGGCCGATGGCGGCGCCGACGAGCCTGCCGTCGAGGAACGCGCCGCCGACGTAGTTGCCGGTGTGCGCGAGCACCCGCAGCAGTTCCTCGGTGATGGGCGGGTTGCGGGGGTCGGGCCGCCAGATGCCCCGGAACAGCTCGTTCAGCTCCCGCAGTTCGGCCGGCTCGCCGAGTTCCCGGATCCGGATGCCCGCCGCGGCCGCCGTGTCGGCCGCGACCTGCTTCGCGTCCCGGTGTGCCACGGTCATGCCACGGCCTCGAAGTCTACTGTGGACACCTTGCTCCCTCCGGCGATGTGCTGAGCACGCTACGAGGCGGAACCGGGGGAATGGGTCGTGCGCCGCCACGAATGTGGCCGGCGATTCTTGTGCCGCTCCACGAAGGGTTCGGCGGCACCGTGTGACACCGTACGAACGGCGGGTCCCCGCGGAGCCACGAAAACCCGGTGAGGAGAAGGATGACTGACCGAGTTACCAATCCGGCCAAAAGTAGGCCGACCCCCGCGCGGCACGTAACCGTTGCTACGAAGTCATTCGGCCGTGACTGTGGTCGGATTGGTAATGAACGGCACAGTACGCCGGAGGTGTTCCGGCACGCGCTGCCCGCGATGCTGGCCGACCTCGAGCGGCTGGTGTGCCGCGAGTCCCCGTCCGCCGACCTCGGCGCCGTGGCGCACAGCGCGGAGCTGGTGGCCGAGCTGGGCGACAGGCTGCTCGGCGTCCCGGCCGAACGCATCGTCGTCGAAGGGAGAACGCACCTGCGCTGGCGGCTCGGCGACGGACCGCCCAGGGTGCTCGTGCTGGGCCATCACGACACCGTGTGGCCGCTGGGCTCGCTGCGGACCCATCCCTTCGGCGTCGAGGACGGGATCCTGCGCGGCCCCGGGTGTTTCGACATGAAGGCGGGCGTGGTGATGGGCTTCCACGCCGTCGCTTCGCTGCCTGACCCGTCCGGGGTGACGGTGCTGGTGACCGGCGACGAAGAACTCGGCTCGCCGTCCTCGGAGAAGCTGATCCGGGACGAGGCCACCGGGTGCGCCGCCGCGCTGGTGCTGGAGGCCGCGGCTGACGGTGGCGCCTTGAAGACGGCGCGGAAAGGCGTGTCCCAGTACGAAATCCGCGTCCGGGGGCGAGCCGCCCACGCCGGGCTCGAACCCGAGCGCGGGATCAACGCGACCGTCGAACTGGCCCATCAGATCCTCGCCGTGGCCGCGCTCGCCGACCCGGCCGCGGGCACCACGGTCACCCCGACCGTGCTCGGCGCGGGCACCACCGGCAACACCGTCCCTGCCGACGGCGCCTGCATGGTGGACGTGCGGGTGCGCGAACCGGCCGAACAGTCCCGTGTGGACACCGCGATCCGCGCGCTGCGACCGGTGTTGCCGGGTGCGGAGGTCGAAATCGTCCCCGGGCCGCGTCGGCCGCCACTGCCGCTGTCGGCGTCGGAGGAGCTGTTCGCCCGCGCGGTACGGCTCGGCGGGGAACTGGGCATCGGGCCGATCACCGGGGTCGCGGTCGGTGGTGGCTCGGACGGGAACCTGACCGCCGGGGCGGGCACCCCGACGCTGGACGGGCTGGGCGCGGTCGGCGGCGGCGCGCACGCCGACGACGAACACGTCGTGGTCTCGGCACTGCCCGAACGGACCGCGCTCGTCGCCGCGCTTATCGCGGAAACACTCGAAACACAGGAGGACGCGTGAAACTCACCGGGATCGAGTTCCGGCGGGTCCGGATGCCGTTGGTGGCGCCGTTCCGGACGTCGTTCGCGACGGAGACCACCAAGGAGGTGCTGCTGCTGCGGGTGGTCACCGACGAGGGTGAGGGCTGGGGCGAATGCGTCGCGATGGCCGAACCGCGTTACTCCTCCGAGTATCTCGACGGCTGCGCCGACGTGCTGCGCCGGTTCTTCCTGCCCGCGCTGGCGGGCCGGGACGTCACGGCGGCAGGGGTCGCGCCCGTGCTCGAGCCGTTCCGCGGGCACCGGATGGCGAAGGCGGCGCTGGAAATGGCCGTGCTGGACGCCGAACTGCGCGCACGGGGCGTGTCGCTCGCCGCGGACCTCGGCGCGGATCGCGAGCGGGTGCCGTGTGGCGTTTCGGTCGGGATCATGGACTCGATCCCCGAACTTCTGGAGGCGGTCGACGGCTATCTGGACACCGGCTACCAGCGGATCAAGCTGAAGATCCAGCCCGGCTGGGACGTCGAGCCGGTGCGGGCGGTGCGGGAGCGCTTCGGCGACGACGTGCTGTTGCAGGTCGACGCGAACACCGCGTACACCCTCGCCGACACCCGGCAGCTCGCGAAGCTGGACGCGTTCGGGCTGCTGCTCGTCGAACAGCCGCTGGACGAGGAGGACGTGCTGGGCCACGCCGAACTCGCGCGGCACCTGGAGACCCCGCTCTGCCTCGACGAGTCGATCACCTCGGCACGGGCGGCCGCCGCCGCGATCAGCATGGGCGCCTGCCGGATCGTCAACATCAAGCCCGGCCGTGTCGGCGGGTACCTGGAGGCGAAGCGCGTCCACGACGTCTGCGCGGCCCACGGCGTCGCGGTGTGGTGCGGCGGGATGCTGGAGACCGGGCTGGGCCGGGCCGCGAACCTCGCGGTCGCCGCGCTGCCGGGCTGTACCCTGCCGGGCGACACGTCGGCGTCGGATCGGTACTTCCGCACGGACATCACGACGCCGTTCGTGCTCCAGGACGGGTATCTGCCGGTCCCGGCCGCGCCGGGCATCGGCGTCGAGCCGCTACCGGACGCGCTGGCGGAGTTCACCACCGGGACAGAGTTCGTGTCCTTGTAGGGCAAACCGCGCGGTGCCCGACGTTCGCCGGCGTATGTTCGGAGCATGACTTCGGCTTCGCCACTGGACAATCCGACCTGGGCGTCGTTGACCGGCCCGCACGCCCGCTTCGCGCAGCGGCACGGCCAGGCGCTGCGGTACCCGGCCGACATCGTGCCGTTCTACGCGGTACCCGGCGAACCCGGCGAGCGGATCTGGCACGACCTCGCCGGGCTGGCCGGGCCCGGCCAGGTCGCCGCCATCGCCTTCCCCGACGGGGAACTGATCCCGCCCGACGGCTGGGAGGTGGTCGACCACATCCACGGGGTGCAGCTCGTCGACGCCGGCCTGACGCCCGCGGAGGATCCCGAGGCGATCCGGCTCGGTCCCGCCGACGTCCCGGAGATGCTGGACCTGGTCGAGCGCACCCAGCCCGGCCCGTTCCTCCCGCGCACCGTCGAACTCGGGACGTACCTCGGCATCCGGCATCGCGGGGCGCTGGTCGCGATGGCGGGGGAGCGGCTGCACCCACCGGGCTGGACCGAGATCAGCGCGGTCTGCACCGATCCGGCGTACCGCGGCAAGGGCCTGGCGACGCGGCTCGTCCTCGCCGTCGCCGCCGGGATCCGCGGCAGGGGCGAAACCCCGATGTTGCACACGACCGCGGCCAACACCACCGCGATCCGGCTGTACGAGTCGCTCGGGTTCGCGGTGCGCCGCAAGGCCGAGGTCCTGGCGGTCCGGGTACCACCTTCGGCGTAAGGCACCGCCCGCGATATGAGATCACCGGTCCAGGCGCCGGGGCGGGGCCTACGCTCGGCAACGTGACCGCGCTGCCGTTGATCGACATCTCGAAGTTCCGCGATCCCGCCGCGGATCGCGCCGCCTTCCTCGACGAGCTGAGGCGTGCCGCCCGCGAGGTCGGGTTCTTCTACGTCGTCGGGCACGGTGTGCCTGAGACGCTGACGACCGGCATTTTCGACGTGGCCAAGCGGTTCTTCGCGTTGCCGGTCGAAGCGCGGCTGGAGATCGAGAACGTCCATTCGCCGCAGTTCCGCGGTTACACGCGCACCGGGCACGAGTACACCGGCGGCTCCCCGGACTGGCGCGAACAGCTCGACATCGGGCCGGAGCGGGCGCCGGTCGAGCCGGGGCCGGGCGAACCGGCGTGGCGCGGGCTGATCGGGCCGAACCAGTGGCCGGAAGCGTTGCCCGAACTCCGGG
This sequence comes from Amycolatopsis sp. NPDC059027, assembly GCF_042739735.1. Classification (NCBI taxonomy): domain Bacteria; kingdom Bacillati; phylum Actinomycetota; class Actinomycetes; order Pseudonocardiales; family Pseudonocardiaceae; genus Amycolatopsis; species Amycolatopsis sp. NPDC059027. The sequence continues at coordinate 43,540 of NZ_JBHYIK010000073.1, forward strand.
AGACGACGCTGGCCTGGCAGGCCGAGGCGCTGCGGGTCAGCCGTGAGGTCCTGCGCGCGCTCGCCGCCGCGCTGGGCCAGGAGGAGAACTACTTCGACGCGTGGTTCGACGAGGAAGCCGCGACCCACGTGAAGATCATCCGCTACCCCGGCCGTCCCTCGGAAGACGCCGACCAGGGCGTCGGCGCGCACAAGGACTACGGCTACCTGGCGCTGCTCCAGCAGGACGAGGTCGGCGGCCTGCAGGTCCAAGCGGCCGACGGCAGCTGGATCGACGCGACCCCGATCCCGGGCAGCTTCGTGGTCAACATCGGCGAAATGCTGGAGATCGCGACGCGGGGCTACCTGACGGCCACCCGCCATCGGGTGGTGAGCCCGCCCTCCGGTGTCGAGCGGTTCTCGGTGCCGTTCTTCCTCGGCCCCCGGCTGGACGCGGTCGTCGAACCGTTGCGGTTGCCGCCGGAGCTGGCCGCCGGCGCTCGCGGGATCAGTGACGACAAGGACAATCCGCTCCTCGCGGCGTACGGGGAGAACGCGCTGGTCGGCTGGCTGCGTTCACATCCGAAGGTCGCCGAACGCTGGTGGGGCAATGTCTTGGCCGACCGCGCATGAGCGACGCTTGCGAGCGAATCATGGTTATCATGCGCCAAAAGGAATCAGACACTGTCTCGCGGAGCGAGTCGATCGCATGAGCGACGACTGGTCGTTCGAGACGCGGCAGATCCACGCCGGTGCCCGGCCCGATCCGACGACCGGGGCCCGTGCGACGCCGGTGTATCAGAGCACGTCGTTCACTTTCGCGGATTCGCAGCACGCCGCGGACGCCTTCGCCTTGCGTGATCTCGAATCGCACGCCTACACCCGGCTGTCCAATCCGACCACCGCGGTCGTCGAGGAGCGGCTGGCCGATCTGGAGGGCGGTGTCGCGGCGGTCGCGGTCGCCAGCGGCCAGGCCGCGTCGACGCTGGCGTTGCTGAACCTCGCGCGAGCCGGTGACCACGTGGTCGCCGCCTCGGCACTCTACGGCGGGACGTACAACCTGCTCGCGTACACGTTCGCCGAGCTCGGCATCGAGGTCGGCTTCGTGCGCGACCCGGACGACCTGGCCGCCTGGCGTACCGCGATCCGGCCGGACACCAAGGCGCTCTACGCCGAGAGCGTCGGCAATCCGCTGGGCAACGTGCTCGACGTCGCCGCGGTCGCCGAGGTCGCGCACGCGGCGGGTGTGCCGCTGGTGGTCGACAACACCGTGCCGACGCCGTATCTGGCCCGGCCGCTCGAACACGGCGCGGATATCGTGGTGCATTCGACCACGAAGTTCCTTTCCGGACACGGAACCGGCATCGGCGGGATCGTCGTCGACGGCGGGAAGTTCGATTTCGCCGCCGAACCGGACCGCTGGTCGCAGCTCACCCGGCCGGACCCGAGCTACCACGGCCTGGTCTTCGCCTCGGAGTTCGGCGAACTCGCCTACAGCCTGCGGTTGCGCACCAAGCTCGTCCGTGACCTGGGGCCCGCGGTGTCCCCGTTCAACAGTTTCCTGCTGCTGCAAGGGATCGAGACGCTCTCGCTGCGGATGGAACGGCATGTCCGCAACGCCGCCGAGGTGGCCCGATGGCTGGCGGAGCACCCCGCGGTCGAGCAGGTCCACTACGCCGGGCTGCCAGGGAACACCTGGTACGACGCGGCGAAGCGCTATCTCCCGCTCGGTGCCGGTGCGGTGGTGGCGTTCGAGCTGAGCGGTGGTGTCGAGGCCGGACGCCGGTTCGTCGACCGGCTGTCGTTGTTCAGTCATCTCGCCAACATCGGCGACGTGCGCAGCCTGGTGATCCATCCGGCCTCCACCACGCACGCGCAGCTGGACGAACGGCAGCAGCGCGAGAGCGGGGTGACGCCGGGCCTGATCCGCCTGTCGATCGGCCTGGAAGGGGCGGGCGACCTGATCGCCGACCTCGCGCACGCGCTGGCCGCCTGAAGCTCCACTGTGGACATGAGTGTCCACAGTGGAGTCGCACGGTCACTGCGCGGCGGCGGGCGTGAGGACGCCGTCGAGCACGCCGGACTTGATGTCGGCGACGAACACGTCGAGCTGCTCGCGGCTCATCTCGACCTTCTGGCCGAAGTCGTCGGTGAGCACCACCGCGCGCTCCGGTGGCGCGTCCTCGGCGAGGAACAGCTCGGGGCAGCCGCAGTCACACTTGCCACAGAACGTCGCGATATGCCGCACGGTAGCACTCCTTGATACGGGAACGGGTTTCGCGTCGGTAGTCGGGCGTGGCGGTACCCCGGTTCCCTGGTGATCCCGGCGTCGCTCGATGGGGCGAAAGCGCTCTCTCGGCTTGACGGCGGATTCCGCATGATGGAACGTCGAGGTAAGGCGGACCACTGTGGACCGTGAAATAACAGGCCCGTAGCGCGCTCGTAACGAATGGCCACTATGGTCCCCTAGTCATGTCGGTAGGGCAGGCGGCCGGGGCGATCGCCGGTGGCGCCACACAGCGGAAAACGCACGTCAGCGAGGAAGATCTTGCCGGTGCTCATGCCGCGACAGCCGTGGGCCGGTGGCTCCCGGTGGTCGCCGCGTTGCTGGGCGTCGTGACTTTCCTTCTGGTACGCAGAAGTTTGACCGACGACGCGTACATCACCTTGTCCTACGCCAAGAATCTCGCCATGCACGGCACATGGGGGCTGGTTCCCGGCGAACCGGCCAATTCCGCCACCTCGCCGCTCAACGTGCTGCTGCTCGGCGCGCTGACGCTGGTGACAAGGATTTCCGGCGCGCCGCATCCGGTGCTCGCGCTCGGTGCGCTGACCGTCGCCGCCGGTGCTTCACTCGGCTGGTCGTGGCTGCGTCTCGTCCGCGCGCTGCGGATCCCGCCCGCGGCCGGGCTGCTCGGCGTCGTGCTGGTGCTGGTCAACCCGTTCCTGTTGTCCGCCTTCGGGCTGGAAGTGCTGCTCATCCCGGCCGTGCTGATGCTGCTCACGGTCTTCGCCGTCGAGGGCAGGCCGATCCTCTACGGCGCCGCCGCGGGTCTCGCCGTGCTCACCCGGCTCGACCTGGTGGTGTTCGTCGTGCTCATCGCGGCGAGCGCGGCATCGATCCGGCGGCGTGCCTGGCTCGCTTTGGTGGCCGCGGTCGCCGTCGCGGCGCCGTGGTTCCTGTTCAGCTGGTTCGCCTTCGGTTCGTTCGTCCCGGACACGCTGGTCATCAAACAGTCGCAGGCCTCGTTGTTCGCCCCGTGGAGCTATGTGAACGGGCCGGTCATGTACGCGCTCGGCCGGCCGATCGTGGTGCTGCTGACCTTCGCGCCCGCCGTGCTCGGCGTGCTCGCGCTCGCCGCGTGGGCCGCGGCCCGGTTCGCCGTGCGCTGGCCGGAGGTGCCGCCACTGGGCCCGGTCGCCGCGCTCGGCGCCGGCGGCGTCGTCAGCTACGTGGTGTACTCGCTGCTGGATGTCGGTCCCTACCACTGGTATTACGTGACCCCGGTGGTCGCGACGGGCGCGTTCGCCGTGGCGGCGTTCGGGGTGTGGCAGGGCCGGGCCAGGGAACGTCCGACGCTGCGGCGCGGACCGCCGCTGGCCGCGCTCGGCCTGGTCGGCGTGCTGACGCTGGCGCTGGCCGGGGTCGACGGCGCACAGGGGGTGCCGTGGCGGTCGCCGGTCATCTTCGGGAACTGGGCGAGCGCCCAGGACTACGCGAGGGTCGGCCAGGAACTGGGGAAGCGGCTGAACGGCGCGACCGTCGCGAGTCCCGGGGAGATCGGCACCCTCGCCTACTACTGCGACTGCGCCATCCTCGACGTGTTCTCCGACCGCGGGCAGGTCGTCGGGCTGGTGAACGACCAGATCGCCGCGGCGGGCCCGGTCATGCGGACGGCGTTGCGGGTGAACTACCACTGGTTCGACCGCTCGCACACACCGCGGAAGGTCGACTACCGGCTGCGTTACGAGTCGGGCCCGGCCTCCGGGCCGGACAGCTGGCAGGTGTACTCGGCGACCAAGGGCGTCGGCCATTTCACCCTGGTTCGTGAGGTTTGACGGCCTTGACCGATTTCGCCGCAGCCGCCACGAGAACCTCGCCCCCGGCCGGACGGGCCGGGGGCCGACCTGTCGACGTTCCCGAACCAGCCGCACCGAGCAGCGTACGAAGGGCCCAGAAAACCATGCGTGGCAACGCTTCCCTCATCACCGAGAGCGCGGGCGAGCCGCGACTGACCGAGCGCGCACCGCAGGGCAGGTTGACCGCGCAGCGTGGGTTGTATGCGGGTCCGGCTCCGATTGTGAGCAAGGATTTGTATGCGGAGCTGGAGTGGGGCTCGGCGGTGCGGGATCGTGGTGGGGTGACGGTGGAG
>NZ_JBHYIK010000074.1:0-30041 GCF_042739735.1 Amycolatopsis sp. NPDC059027
TAACAACACTGGGATGTTCGTCGGCAGCGTCAGCTCTGTATAAGAGACAGGCCCAGTGCCGGTAAGGAGTCCTTCACGGCCGGAATCTGGTTCTACCTCGTAGCTTACGTTGTATGCTAGCGTGACGCGGCACACAGCGAAGTGCCGATCGGGAGGAGCGCGGTGGCCGGGCAGCGCACCCCTCGGGGGACCCTCAGCCGGGACAAGATCGTCGCGGCGGCCGTCGAGGTGCTCGGCCGGGACGGGCTCGACGGCGTCACCATGCGGTCGGTCGCGAACGTCCTCGACGTCAACGCGATGTCGTTGTACCGGCACTTCCACGCCAAGGAGGATCTGCTCCTCGCGCTTGTCGACGAGCTGATGGCCGGGCTGCCGCTGCCGCCGCCCGGCACGCCACCGGTCGAGGCGGTCAGGGAGATCGTGCGGGCGCATTTCGCGCTGCTGCTGCGGTATCCCGGGCTGCATCTGGTCGACACCGGCAACATGCCGGCGCCCGGCCAGCTCCGGGTGAGCGAACGGCTCTACGCCGCCCTGCTCGAGTCCGGAATGGACATTCCCGGCGCGGTCGGCCTGCTGGCGGTGATCCAGCGTTTCGTCGTCGGCTGCGCGTTCCGCTATCCCGCCCGGCACGACTGGGACCACAACCTCGTGTACTGGAACGAGGTCCGTGCCTCGCTCGCGAAGCTCCCCGCGGACGACTACCCGACGCTCCGGAAGCTCGGCGCCGGTCTCGACGACGCGATGCGCACCCAGGAAGAGATCTTCGAGGAAGGCCTCGACGCCCTCCTCGCCCCGCTGAGCGTCCGGACGAGGAGGCGATGACCTGTGACCGAAGGGCACCGACCGAGCCTGGGCCGGGTCGTCGACGACCTCGGGAGCACGCTGTTGAAGGTGGTCGCCGGGCCGCCCGAACCCGATCTGCGGGTCAGCTCGGTGTCGATCTACGACCCGGCGGACGGCGTCACCGTCGCGCCGGGCGGGATCCTGCTCGGCGTCGGGGTCACCGACATCGCGACGGTCGCCTCGCTGCTGGCCCAGCTCGAACGGTGTGCGGGCGCGGCGTTGCTGCTCAAGACCCCGGCGCCGCTGGACGACGGCATCCGCGAAACCGCGCTGCGAAGCGGTGTCTGCGTCCTGGAAGTGAGCCGGGCCGCGTCCTGGGAGCAGCTCGTCGTCCTGCTGCGTACCCTGCTGGATCCCCCCGAGTTCGGCGACCCGGACGAGGAGATCGCGGGCTATCCGACCGGGGACCTGTTCCAGCTGGCCAACGCGGTGGGCGCGCTGCTGGACGCGGCGGTCACCATCGAGGACCGCTCCTCCCGGGTGCTCGCGTTCTCCAGCGGGCAGGAGAACACCGACGAGGGCCGTGTCGAGACCGTGCTGGGCCGCCAGGTTCCCGAACGGCACACCCGCACGCTGACCGAGATGGGGATCTTCCATCAGCTCTACCGCAGCAAGGAACCGGTGTACGTCCCGGCGATCACCGACAGCGCGCTCCCGCGGACGGCGATCGCGGTCCGCGCCGGTGACGAGGTGCTCGGCTTCCTGTGGGCGGTCGTGTCCGAACCGCTGACCGAACACCGCAAACAGGCCTTCGTCGACGCCACCAAGATCGTCGCCCTGCACCTGCTCCGCGAGCGCGCGGGCTCGTCGGTCGACGCCCGGCTGCGCGCCGAACTCGTGGCCCGGTTGTTCGACAGGAGCGGCGATCCCGCCGAGGCCGCCCGGCGGCTCGGAGTGCGCGACAAGCCGGTGTGCGTCCTCGGCCTCGAACTCGCCGACACCACGGACGACGACGTCAAGCGGGCGGCGGAGATCCGGCGCGTCGCCGACGCGCTGGCGCTGCACCTGAGCGCGCTGCACCGCTCCGCCGCCGCGACGACACTGGGCGACGTCGTCTACGGCCTGCTCCCGGTGTCCGGGAAGTCCGACGGCGAAGTCATGGCGCTGCGTGTCGCGGAGGACTTCCTGGAGCGCATGGGAACCCGGGTCGCGCTCCGTGTCGGCATCGGCCGGGTGGCCTGCGCGCCGGAGGGCATCGTCCGCTCGCGCGCCGACGCCGACGTCGTGCTCCGGGTCCTGCGCGAGACCGGCCGGGCCGAACGCTGCGCCACGGTCCGGTCGGTGCGTCTCGACCTGTTGTTGTTGCGCCTGGCCGAAATCTCGGACCGCGACGACGAAGGCGAGCACGACGACTCCGGTGCGGTCACGAGCCTGCTGGCCTACGACGCCGAGCACCGCTCGGACTTCACCGGCACCCTCGCCGCCTACCTCGAAGCCTTCGGCGACATCGCGAAGGCGTCCGCCGCGGTGCACATCCACCCCAACACCTTCCGGTACCGGCTCAACCGGCTGTGCGAGATCAGCGGACTCGACCTCACCGATCCCGACGCCCGCTTCGAGGCGCTCATCGATCTGCGGCTGCACCGGCTGCGGCAGGTGCCCGCCGCCGGGTGAACGCCACCTGACCGCCGCCCGGTCCGTGGGTTGTCCACTCGGTGAAGTCCACGACCGGAGCGGACCGCTTTCGTGCGTTCTCACGAAGTGGCGTGGGTCACCGCCTGCCTACTCTGCTCCCGATCACCTCGTGAGGCTGGCCCCGTAGGCGAAGGCGGTACCGCTCCATGCTGACGAGATTTCCCTTGCTGGGCGCCATGGTCATGGCCGCCGCGCTCCTGACCGGCTGTACCGGAGGATCGACCGGAGCCACGGGACCGCGTGCCGCGACCGACGCCGACGTCCCGCTCATCACGTGGGCGGCGAGCGGCCCGCCGCGCTCGCTCGACATCGCACACGCCCTCGACACGCGGTCGGAGTTGCCCATCGTCGCGGCGTTCGACGCCTTGCTGACCCTCGACACCGAAGGCCGGCTTCAGCCGGGCCTGGCCAAGTCGTGGTCTTCCCCCGATCCACTGACCTACGTCTACCAGCTGCGCACCGACGTCAAGTTCTGGAACGGCACGCCCATGACCGCCGAGGACGTCGCGTACTCGCTCGCGCGGCAGGCCGATCCGGCGAGTGGCGCCGAAAGCGCGTTGTACCTGCCCGCGGTGAAGAGCGTGGACGTCACCGGGCCGGCGGAGGTCACCGTCAAGCTCTCCCGCCCGGACGCGTTGTTCCAGTACGTGCCCGCCATCGTGTGGTTCGTCCAGCAGAAGGCGTACGTCCAGACGGCGGGCAAGGATCTCGGCACCGGGCAGAAACCCGGCATGGGCACCGGCGCCTACCAGGTCACGTCGTTCTCCACCGACGGTGTCCACTTGCGACGGAACGACGGCTACTGGGGCAAGCGGCCGAAGGTGGCCGAAGTGGACATCAAGGTCATCCCGGACCCGGACGCGCTGCGGCTGGCGATGCAGTCCGGCGCGGTGGACGGCACCTTCGACTTCCCGGTGCAGCGGGCCCGGCAGTGGGAACAGACCCGCGGTGTGGCGACGGTGTTCCCGCAGTCACCCGGCTCGATGTACCTGTCGTTCGACATCACCAAGCCGCCCTTCGACGACGTCCATGTGCGGCGCGCGATCGCCGCGGCCGTCGACCGCCAGGGCCTGCTCCAGCCCGCCTTCGGCGGAAAGGCCACGCTCGCGGCGAGCATGTTCTCCGGTGTCCAGCTCACTTCCACCCTGGGACGGGAGAAGGCCGATCAGCTCACGAAGTCGGTTCCCTGGCAGGTGTTCGACCTCGCCAAGGCCCGTGCCGAGCTCGCCCAGTCGGCCCACCCGCAGGGATTCACGGCCGAGGTACCGTTCACCACCAGCCAGCCGTGGGCCCAGCTGACGCTGGAAAACCTGGCGACCAACCTGGCACCGCTCGGGATCAAGCTGAATCTCAAGGCGCTGCCGGACCAGCAGTGGGTCGCGCAGCTCTACGCGCATCAGAACCTGGGCATGCAGATTCTCCGTGCGAGCGGTGGGACGCCGTACGCGGGTGAGATGGCGGGTGTCCTGTACGGCAGGAAGTCGGCCGGTCCCAACGGGTTGAACACCGCGAACTTCTTCCCCGACGACGTCCAGCGGGTCCTCACCCAGCTGACCGAACCCGCGAGCACCGACCAGCGCGCCGAACAGCTCGGGACTCTCATGCGCGCCACCGCCGAGCAGCTGCCCTACGTCCCGCTGTTCGAAGCGAAGACGGGGATCGCCATCGCGGACCGGCTCACCTTCGACCCGCCCATCAGCACCGACATTTCCTTGACGGGTAACTGGGTTTCGCTGATCAGGGCGGCCGCGAAATGACCGGGGGCCGCTCGTGGACGCGCTGACCTTCCTCGTCCGCAGGCTCGGCGCGACCGTCCTGCTGCTGGTGATCGTGTCGTTCCTCATCTACAGTCTGCTCGCGCTCAGCCCCGGTGACCCGGTGCGGATGCTGCTCGGCACCCGCCCGGCGTCGCCGGAGCTGCTGGCGAGCATCCGCGCCGAGTACCACCTGGACGCGCCGTTCCTGACCCGGTACGGGGACTGGCTCGGCGCGGTGGCGCGGGGCGATCTCGGCCGGTCGATCCAGTCGCACGAGGCCGTCACGGCGCTCATGGGCCAGCGGCTCGGCGTGACCGTCCAATTGGGACTGTTCAGCTTCGTGCTGGTGCTGCTGATCGGGCTGCCCGCCGGCATGCTCGCCGGGACCCGGCGCGGTTCGGCCACCGACCGCGCGGTGACGCTGGCCGCGCTGGCAGGCATGAGCGCGCCGGTGTTCGTGGTCGGCCTGGTGCTGCTGTACGTGCTGGGCCTGGCGACCGGCCTGTTCCCGATCTTCGGAGCGGGCGGCGCGGGCCTGGACCGGCTGTGGCATCTGACGCTACCCGCGGTCACCCTCGCAGTCGCGCAGATCGCGGTGGTGACCCGGCAGACCCGCGCCGCCGCGATGGGTGTGATGGCCAAGGACTTCGTGAGCTTCGCCCGCTCACGCGGCCTGCCGGGCAGCCGGATCTGGCGGACCTACGCGCTGCGGAATTCGGCGCTTCCGGTGGTGACCTCGGCGGGGATGGTCCTGGCCTACTCCCTGTCCGGCACGGTGCTCGTGGAGAACATCTTCGGCCTGCCCGGGCTCGGCTCACTGTTGGTCACCTCCGTCGGCACCAAGGACATTCCGGTCGTACAGGGCCTGACGCTGGTCACCGCGACCGTCGTGATCGTGGTCAACCTGCTCGTGGACCTGTGTTACCTCGCCCTCGATCCCCGCGTCCGGCACGCCGGAGGTGTCCGATGAACGCGGGGGCGAACACGATGGTGGGTGCCCGCCGGATCCCGGCGTCGACCTTGACCAGCGCGATGATCCTGGGGCTGCTGCTGATCGCGGCCGTACTGGGGCCGTGGCTGGCACCGCAGGATCCCGGGGCGCAGCACCTGGCCGACGCCGCGCTCGGCCCCGGCGCGGACCACTGGCTCGGCACCGACGGCCTCGGCCGGGACGTCTTCTCGCGGCTCCTCGACGGCACCCGGCACGCGCTGACGGGCCCGTTGATCGTCGCCGCCTGCACCGTGGTGCTCGCGACGGCGGTCGGCCTGCTCGCCGGGTTCGCCGGCGGCTGGGTCGACGCGCTCGTCATGCGCGCGATCGACCTGATCTACGCGGTCCCGCCGCTGCTCGTGGCGATCGTGGTGGTGGGCGTGCTCGGCGGTTCGTACCCGGTCACGGTCGGCGTCCTCGTCGTACTGACCGCGCCCGCCGACATCCGGATGGTCCGCAGCGCGGTCCTCGCCCAGCGAGGACTGCCCTACGTGGAAGCCGCCGTGACACTCGGCGTCGGCCGAAGCCGTGTAATGGGCCGTCATCTGCTGCCGAACGTGCTGCCGACGGTGCTGACCAACGGACTCCTCGACTTCGTCACCGCGCTCGTCGCCCTGTCGGCGCTGGCGTTCCTCGGGCTCGGCGTCCAGCCCGGCACCCCGGACTGGGGCCTGATGCTGGCGGAGAACAAGGACATCCTCGACCTCAACCCCGCCGCGACGATCGTGCCCGCCGCGCTGATCACCCTGGCCGCGGCGTCGGTCACGGTGCTCGGCGACGGGCTCTACGACCGTCTCGCCCACAGGGAGGCCCGATGACCGGCGGCAAAACGCTGCTGCGCGTGCGGAATCTGACGGTCACGCACGATTCCGGCGGCGGACCGCGCACCCTGGTGCGGGAGGTCGGCTTCGACGTCGCGCCGGGTGAAGCCGTGTGCCTCGTCGGCGAATCCGGCTCCGGGAAGTCGATGACGGCGAAGGCGCTCATCTCGCTGCTGCCGCCGTCGGTCCGCGCGGGCGGCTCGGCAGTGTTGTCGGGAACCGAATTGTCGGGAAACGAACTGTCAGGAAACGAACTGTCGGGAACCGAGCTGATCGGGGCGGACGAGAGCACTCTTCGCGGTCTGCGCGGCCGCGAGCTCGCCCTGCTCATGCAGGACCCGTTCACCATGCTCAACCCGGTGCTCACGATCGGCACCCATCTCGCGGAAAGCCTTGCCGTGCGCGGAAACCAGCGTACGTTGCGGGCCGAGATCCAGCGCAGGCTGGACGAGGTCGGGATCACCGACCCCGCGGTGGCCGCGAAGTACCCGTTCCAGCTCTCCGGCGGGATGCTGCAACGGGTCGCGCTCGCCGCCGCGCTGGCGAAGGATCCTGCGCTGCTGATCGCCGACGAGCCGACGACCGCGCTCGACGTCACCACCCAGAGCGAGATCCTGGCGCTGCTGAAGGAAATCCAGCGCACCCGGCGGATGGGGCTGGTGTTCATCACGCATGATCTCCGCGTTGCGATGTCGGTCAGCGAGCGCGTCCTCGTGATGTACGCGGGTTCGATGGTGGAACGCTCGCCCGCCACGGCGATCACTGCGGCGCCCGCCCACCCGTACACCGCCGGGCTGCTGCGCTCGGTGCCCTCGGTCCACGTCCGGACCCGTGAGCTGGCCGGTATTCCCGGTTCCGTTCCGCACGCCGACGACGTCGCCGATCGCTGCCCGTTCGCCGACCGCTGTTCCTGGGCCGAACCGGACTGCACGGCCGACGCGCCCGCGCTGACCGAGCGCGCGCCCGGCCGGTTCACCGCCTGTATCGCCTTTCCGCGCATCGCCGACGAACTGGCGGCGACCGTCGCTGAGTCCGAAGTGGATGGACCGGACCGGCAACCGGACGGCGCGACCGTCCTGCAGGTGACGGGACTGCGGAAATCGTTCTACAGCGGACGATCCAAACGGCACGGAATCGAGGTGCTGCACGGGGTCGACCTCACGCTGCGCGCCGGCTCCAGTCTCGGCGTACTCGGCGAATCGGGTTCCGGCAAGACCACCTTGGTTCGCTGCCTGCTCGGGCTGACCGAACCGACCGAGGGGATCATCGAACTCGACGGCGTCGACGTCACGTCCTATCGGCGGTTGGGCCGCCGCGACCGGGTCGCCGCGCGACGCGCCGTCCAATGTGTCTTCCAGGACCCGTACTCCTCGCTCAACCCGGCCCTGTCCGTCGGTTCGACGCTCGCCGAAGCCGTCCGGCGACGGGAAGAGGTCCCGGCCGACGTGCCCGCCGAGGTCCGGGAACTGCTGCGCACGGTCGGGCTTCCCCAGGAGTTCTCCGCGCGCAAACCCGCCGTGCTTTCGGGCGGGCAGCGGCAGCGGGTCGCCATCGCCCGGGCGCTCGCGGTGCGGCCCAAGCTCATCGTCTGCGACGAACCGGTGGCCGCGCTCGACGTGTCGGTGCAGGCGCAGATCCTCGGCCTGCTGCGGGAACTGACGAGGCAGACCGGGACCAGCCTGTTGTTCATCACCCACGACCTCGCGGTGGCCCGGCAGATCACCGACGACGTCCTCGTGCTCTACCGCGGCGACGTCGTCGAGCACGGACCGACCGCGCGGGTACTCGACACGCCGGTCCACGCCTACACCCGCAAGCTGATCGGCTCGCTTCCGAAGTCGTTCCCAGGCCCGAAAAAACCGGCCGGAGTTCGTAGTTCGGCACAGTCGAGCCCCGGGGAACACGCCGTAGGCTGCGAAGACGACCAGTGCTCTCGCGCAGTGAAGGAGGCTCACGGATGACCATCGACACCGCGGCATTGACGCTGGTGGCCGAGACCGCGGCGAACGAGCTGGGCATCGTCGGGGACGACGGGAAGGCCTCCCACTTCCTCAACGGTGCTTTCGCCACGCCCCGTGTCGGGGCGGCCGCGTGAGCGCCGCCGCGAACGGCGGCCAGCCGTGCGACGTCGTTTTCACCGGCGCCAGGGTGATCGACCCCGAGACCGGCCTCGACGGCGTCCGCGACGTCGGCGTCACCGGCGGGACGATCACCGCGGTTTCGGGCACCCCACTGGCCGGGCGCCGGACGATCGACGTCTCCGGGATGGTGCTCGCTCCCGGGTTCATCGACCTGCACAGCCACGCGCAGTCGAGGACCGGGCTGCTGCTGCAGGCCATGGACGGGGTGACCACCGCACTCGAACTGGAGGCGGGCGCCGCTTCGGTATCGGCCGCGCTCGCCGACGCCGAACAGGACGGGCGGCCGGTCAACTACGGCTTCTCGGCTTCGTGGCTGCTGTCGCGGATGATGCTGTTCGACGACGCGCCGCTGGCCGACCCGATGACGATGTTCGGCTCCAACCACGACCGTCCACTGTGGAAGGCGCCGGCGAGCGGACGGGACGTGGACCGGCTGCTCGACCACGTCGCCGGCGAGGTCGACAACGGCGGGATCGGGATCGGCGTGCTCGTCGGGTACGCACCGGAAACCGGCACCGCCGAGTACTTCGCGCTCGCCCGCCGGGCCGAGGACCTGGGCACGCCGACCTTCACCCACACCCGCTACATCTCGACGTTGGAACCCCATACGTCGTTGGAAGCAGCGTTGGAGGTCATCGCCGCTTCGGCGGGCACAGGCGCACACATGCACATGTGCCACATCAACAGCACGTCGAACCGGATGATCGACGAGATCGCCGAAGCGATCGCCCGCGCGCAGGCCACTGGCGTCAAGGTCACCACCGAGGCGTATCCGTACGGCTCCGGTTCGACCGTGATCGGCGCCGACTTCCTCGCCCCGGAGAAACTGCCACGGATGGGCGTCACCCCGGACCGGCTGCGCTACCTCCCGACCGGAGAGATCGTCGCGGACGCGGAACGCCTGGCCGAGCTGCGAGCCAACGACCCCGGCGGCGCCGCGGTGATCCAGTGGGCCGACGAAACCCTCGAAGCGGACCGGGAGTTGCTGCTGCGGTCGCTGCTGTTCCCGGACACCGCGATCGCCTCCGACGCCACGCCCCTCGTCGCACCGGGCGGTGCGCCGGTGCTGCACGACTGGCCGGTGCCGGACGCGTCGCTGACCCACCCGCGCAGCACCGGCTGCTACGGGCGGACCTTCGGCTGGCTGGTCCGCGAGCTGGGGGTGCTGTCGCTGCCCGAAGCCGTCCACCGATGCACGCTGGTCCCGGCACGGATCCTGGAGGAGGCCGTGCCGTCGATGCGCCGCAAGGCCCGCGTCCAGCCGGGCGCCGACGCCGACCTCGTCGTCTTCGATCCGCGGACGTTCGCCGAGCAGGGCGACTACCTCGTCGTCGCGCCCTCCACCGGAGTCCGGCACCTGCTGGTCGGCGGGCAGTTCGTCATCGCCGACGGGAAACTCGACACCGCCTCCACCGCGGGCCGGCCGATCCGAAGTGGACAGCGCTGAGGTGTGCGGCGCTGAAGTGGACAGCACCGCAGTCGACAGCACCGCAGTGGACAGCGCTGAGGGACAGTGAGGAGAACCATGGGTACCCGGGAAGACACGATCGCCGAAATCCAGGCCGAGGCCGCGCGTGTCGGCGTACGGGTCTGGCTGCACGCCCAGTCCGTCGGCGGCGGCCCCGAGCTGGGGATCGGCGCCGAGGATCCGGTCGTCACCGCGTCGGTGTTCAAGGTGCCGGTGGCGGTGGAGCTGGCTCGGCAGGCTGCCGCGGGAGCGATCGACCTCGCCGAGCAGGTCACCGTGCGGCCGGGCGAAGGGCCTCCGTCGCCGTACGGGCTCGCCACGTTTCCGCACGAAACGACGTTGTCCTGGGACGCGCTGGCCGGATTGATGATCAGCGTCAGCGACAACGTCGCCACCGACATCGTGCTCGGCAAGGTGACCAAGGAGTCGGTGAAGACACTCCTCACGGTGCTTCAGCTGCCGGGAACGGCGGTTCCCGCCAACTGTGCCGAGCTGCTGCACACTGTCGTCGAAGATCTCGGCATCGACTACGAGGACGACGAGCGTGCGCTGAGTGACCTGTCGGCCGAGCAGCTTTCGTGCCTGCGCGCGCTGGACCCCGCGCAAACCTGCCGTTCCACACCGGCGGAGACGACGCGGCTGCTCGCGATGATCTGGCGCAATGAGGCGGCGTCGCCGGCGGCCTGCGCCGACGTCCGGCGCTGGCTGGGCGGGCAGGTGTGGCCTCATCGGCTGCGGTCCGGGTTCATTGGCGACGACGTCCGCGTCTCCGGCAAGACCGGTACCCTGCCGACGGTCCGCAACGAGGTCGGCGTGGTCGAATTCGACGGTGGCGGCCGCTACGCGGTCGCGGTCTTCACCCGTGCCGTGGATGCGCGTTCGCAGGTTCCCGCTCGTGACGCGTTCATCGGCTACGCCGGGGCGAAGGCCGTGGAATGGTTGCGCGGCAACGGGTCCGCGTGATGTCCAGCCGTCACTGCACCGCCGTCGATCGATGACGCCCTCCAACCCATGGAGCAGAGCCACTCGCCTGCTGTGCCTTGGCGGATGAGGCAAGGATGCCGGTTGCGTTGATGGCCGCTGTCGTTCCCGTGGCCGACAGGTGTCAAGCGACTGTGCGGGGTTCATGGAATGGTTTCGGGCGATGGACGAATCTGCGTCCTGTCGGTGTGACGATCGTATAGCTCCCGTCCTCGTGGGGGATGTGATGCCAGCCGGGTTCGTTCTTGACTTTGTGGTGGAAACCGCAGCGGCCGCCGAGGTTGTCTACGCTGGTTTCGCCGTTCTTGGCATGCCAGTCCTCGACGTGGTCGAGTTCGGCGAACTGGGCCGGACGATGACAGCCCGGCGTGCCGCATTCGCGGTCACGAACCCGGATGAAGCTGTCCAGGTCGGCCGGCGGCCGGTACTTGTGGCGCCCGACCGACAGGAGCTGGCCGGTGTCGGGGTCGGTGATCAACCGTTTCCAGGCCGACGACGGCTCGGCGGCGATCTGCCGGGCCAGCCACGCCGGGACCGGCCCGTATCCGGCCACCTCGGCGGGCTCGTTGTTCAACCCGGCCAAGGTCAGCAGATCGACATAGACATGGACATCCGCCCGCACACTCGCGTCCCCGCCTCGGGCGGCCAAGAGCCGCTCGGCGAACACGTCGGCGCGTAACTGCTCGGTGGTGCGTTCCTCACCCGGCAGACGGCGCAACTGCCGGGCGGCACGATCGACTGAGGAATAGATCGCACTGGCCTGCTCGACCGGCAGCTTCGCGGTGAGGCTGCTCATGGTCTCGTCCTCGTGGTGCAGCCGCACCTGCCGGGTCCGTCGCCGGGCACGGGCGCGACGCTCGTATCCGTCAGGGTCCACGGTCAGGACGACCCCGTTCACCGACCGCCGCAGCGTACTGGAGTTCTTCCCGGCCAGCCGGTGCACGATGATCTCGTCCACCCGCCGCGCCGACTCATCCGACAGCGCCGTCGTCGCCTCGGCCACCTTCGACGCCTTCAGCTCATCGAGCTCACCCTCCTCCATCGCCGCCAACGTGCACGGCAGGCGACGCACCAACGCCTCGGCGAGAGACAGCTTCCGCTCTGCCTGCCGCACAGTGAGACCAGCAGCGAGCGCGAGCTCCGCGGTGGCCGATCTTCGCGACCCGACACACTCGGAATACCGCTCCAGCGCACGTAACTGGCGCGCCTGCGACCGGCACATCTCCTTTCCTATACCGCAATACTCGGACAAAGCCGCGCCGGCGCCGGCGGCGTCGAGCGGGGACTGGGAAACAGCGGAATTGGACACGCATTCGACAGTACCTCGAACACGCGTGCGAGCACATCACTCACACGAGCGAACTTGACTGACACTGTCCACAAGGGATAGAAGCAACCGGAATACGTTGACACATAAGGCAATTGAGCGTTCCGAGACAACATGAACCGGCATTCCGCTTACCTGTCGGCACGAAAATAAGCACGAACTCGGACCGGCAAGGATGACCACTCGCTCCGGGTCTGGTAAACGTGATTGAAGGGGAGCGCCGGTCTCCGCCTCACAGCGAAGCCACACCGGGAACCCCGGCACACCAACGACATCGGAGACTGAATGTGGAACTCACGCACGCGAACGGAGAACTCGCGCGGAAGACGGGTGGACTCGTCGGGGCGGTGTCTCCCCTGCCAAGGGATATCGCCGAGGAGACACCGCGAGCCTCAGAGCTTCGGTGCGGCACGGCCACCAAAGTGGACGTACGGAGTTCCGTCGGCGAGCCGGTAGAACAACACGGGCGTCCACTGCCGCTCACCGGGCATGCGCGCCAGGTATCGGTTTTCCGAATCGGGAAGCAGATCCAGCACCATCGGTTCGGCGGCCCCCAGCTCGGCCATCGCACCGGTCTGGGTCACGCGCATCCGCACCGCGGCGTCCTCTTCGAACACGTCGAGCCGGACGCCTGCCCGTTCGTACACGCCGGTGACGCTCGCGGCGTCCACGGACGCCGGAACATCGGGTTTCCCGAAGGGCGGGGACATCTCCACGTCCACGAGGTCGCGGAAGATCTCGCGGTACAAGGCGTTGTAGAGGTCGCGCGCGGGCCCGCCGTTGGTCAGCAGGCACACCGCGAGACCCCGCTCCGGCAGGATCCGCAGGCACGCGATCTGACCGATCGTCCCGCCGTCGTGGCCGACGATCTCGTGGCCCTGCCAGTGGTGCCGGAACCAGCCGAGCCCCCACGAGTCCGCCAGGCCCACCCCTTCCGGCAAAGTGACCTGGTTCCGCCGCATGTCGGCGGTGAGCGCCTCCGAGAGCACGCGGGTGCCGTCGGCCGCCAATCCCCCGCGCAGGTGCATCCGGGCGAACTCGAGGACTTCCCGCGCACTGGCGCTGATGGTCCCCGCGGGGCCGGAGGAACGTGGGATCTCCCAGCGCGGCGCGGGTACCGGCACACCGTCCTTACCGTTCACGTGCCCCAGCGCGGCGTTGTGCAGCAACGCCTCCTCGGGCAGGGTCACGGTCGCCGTCAGCCCGAGCGGGCGGAACAGCAGCTCGCGCATGGCTTCGTCCCAGACCAGCCCGGTGACCCGTTCGATCATCCGGCCGGCCAGCACGAACCCGGAGTTGCAGTACGACCAGGTCGCGTCGATCGGGTGATTCTGGGCGACCTCGGCGAGGCCGGCGACGTACCGTTCGACGCAGTCGTCGCCCCGGCCGGTGTCGGTGAAGACGTCCCCGTCGATCCCGCTGGTGTGGGTCAGCAGATGGCGCAGCGTGACCCGCTTCATCACCTCCGGGTCGGTGAGCACCAGATCGGGCAGCACGTCGACGACCGGCGCGTCCAGGCTCAGCTTGCCCTCGTCCACCAGCCGCATGGCGACAGTCGCCGTGTACACCTTCGAGATCGAGCCGATCTGGAAGATCGAGTCGGGGGTCGCGGGCACCTCGGTGCGCTTGTTCACCACCCCGTACGCGGCTTCGGCGGTCTCTTCGCCGAAGTGGATCGCCAGCGACGCCCCGACAATCCCGTGTTCCTCGGCGAGCAGATCCAGCCGCCGCTGCCAGTACGCCTGATCCAGTGGCACCGCGGCGGACACCGCCCCGTCCCGCGCGGCGGTACGGGTGTGCCGCACGACCCAGTCGACGACGCGCCGGTTGTAGTCGGCTCGGTGCGAGGGCCTTCCGTTGAGGATGAACAGATGCGACGCGCCCGGGTAGAGCACGAGCTCCGCGGGGACGTCGCGCGCACGCAGCGCGCCGAACCACTGTTCGGCCTGACCGACCGGGCACCGCTCGTCCGCCTCGCCGTGCAGCACGAGCGTCGGGCTGGTGACCTTGCCGACCTGCGCGATCGGCGACAGCGCGGCGAACCGCGCGGGGTCGTCCCAGAATGTCCCCCCAATTTCGGACCGGAACAACATCGATCCGGCGTCGGATGTGCCGGCCATGCTCACCAGGTCGCTGACGACGCCGCCTGCCACGACGGCGGCGAAGCGGCCGGTGCGGGTCGGCAGCCAGCAGGCCATGTAGCCGCCGTAGCTGTAACCGCACAACGCCAGGCGCTTCGGGTCCGCGGTCCCGTCGGCGACCAACTGGTCCACCGGCTCGAGGAAGTCGCGTTCGTCCGCCTCACCCCACGCTCCCACCGCGCCGCGCAGGAAGTCTTCACCGTAGCCGTCGCTGGCTCGCGGGTTGAGCAGCAGCACCGCCCAGCCGCGCGCGGCCAGCACCTGGTGGTACAGGTGCGCTGGGTCGCGCACCGGGCTCCACGCGTTGTGCGGTCCACCATGCACGTCCACCAGCAACGGGAGCGGCCCGATCGCCGCGGGGTCGCGCACCAGCCAGCCGTGCACCTCGCCGCCGTCGGAGACAGCGAACGTGCGCTCCACCGGAGTGAACAACTCGACGTCGCCGAACGCCTCCGCGGTGTGCGACGTGAGGGGTGTGAGCTCCCCGGACGCCGGGTCCAGGAGCGAGATCTCCCCCGCCGAGTCCACTGTGGACACCACAACCGCCGCGACGCCGGCCGAGCCCGCCACGGAAAGCCCGGATACGACGCGGTTCCCGTCGATCAGCTTCCTCGTCCCCGCGGCACCGGTCGTGTAAAGCTGTGTGCAGCCGCGATCCCTGGCGCAGAACAAGATGTCCTCCGCCCAGGGCTGCGGGAGCGCGCCCGGGTAGCCACCCGCACCGGGCATGACATTGCGGTCGAGCCCTGTGGTCAGGTACTCGAGATCCCCGGTGTCCGGATCGACCCGCGCGAGCCGGGCGTTGCGCACCTCGGTGTCGGGCGCGCAGACGAGCAGGATGTCCGCGCCCGCCCAGTTCACCGCGCTCACCGTGCCGCCAGGTGGCCCGATCCGCCGGGGTTCGGCCTCGTCGTCCGAGAGGCGCAGCACGTACGCCGAAGACTCGCCGCTGAGATCCGCGTCGGCCGCGAGCCCGCTGCCGTAGACCAGTTTCCCACCGTCCGGCGACCACGCCGGAGTGCTCGCGTGGAAGTCACCGCTCGTCACCTGCTTCACCGAGCGGTCGCCGAGGTCGAGGACGAAGACGTGCTGCCGGATTTCACGCAGCCGCCCCGCGCCGTCGAGCTTGTGGAACAGGCGATCCTGCGTGAGCGGCGCAGCTGCCCGCGCATCTCGCGCCTGCTCGGTCTCGCCGGACGTCGCGGCCAGGTCGACCGGAGCGGAGAACGCGATCCGCTTGCCGTCGGGGCTCCACACCGGCGTACCGGCCCCCAGCGGCAGTTCGGTCAGCCGTTCGGGTTCACCGCCGTCCAGCCGGAGCCGCCACAACTGCTGAGGACCGTCCTGCGCTCGCAGGAACGCGACGCTGGTGCCGTCCGGAGAGAAGCGCGGGCCGCTGTCGGCGCGTCCGGTGGTCAGCTCGCGCGGCGCTTCGCCAGACGTCGTGGCCAGCCAGAGCCGGTCGACGTTCTCGTCGGCGTCGGCATCGACCGTGCGCAGGACGTACACGACCCGGGTGCCATCAGGAGAGATCGTGGGATCCGACGGCACCGCGAACCGGGCAAGGTCGGACAGGGCGGGTCGGCGAAGCTCGGCCATGAGTTCTCCCTAGCTGAGGCGGGGTCCCGGCGCACAGGGCCGAAGCGGCTGCGTCGGCGCCCGGCGATTCACCATCCCGAGCGTAGGAATGCCGCGCACGGCCCACCTCGTCGATTCGCCCGAAAGGCGGCTGCCCGGATTGTGTGCTCCACCAACCGATGTCAGCGGCGGTCCTTGAGTATCCGGCCTTCCCGCAGCACGAGCACGACCCGCGACCGGTCGCCGAAGATCGCGGGCTCGGCCAGCGGATCGCCTTCGAACGCGACGAGGTCGGCGAGCTTGCCCGGCTCGATCGTGCCGACCTCTTGGCCGATACCGAGGATCTCCGCGTTGTCGCGGGTCGCCGACACCAGGACGGCCATCGCGGGCTCGACCTTCGCACGCAGCACCAGTTCGGAACCACGCGCGCCCTGGCCGGGGCCGAAGAGGTCCGAGCCGAGCCCCACGCGCACGCCGGCGGCCCGCGAGGCGAGCAGCCCCGCGATCTGGCCGTCGCGCACGGAGCCGAGCCGCGCGGCGATGTCGGCCGACAAGCCGGTCGACTCGGCGTCCGACGCCAGCTTCTCCACCACGCTCAACGTCGGCACGTGCGCGACCCCTTCGGCAGCCATCAGGGCCGCGGTCTCCTCGTCGATCTCCGACCCGTGCTCGACACACTTCGCGCCGGCGCGCACCGCGTTCCGCAGGCCCGCGTTGTTGTGCGCGTGCACGGTCACGTACGTGCCCCGGGCCGCTGCCTCCCCAACCGCCGCCGCGATCTCCTCGACGCTGAACTGGGTGTCGCTCAGCTTGTCGTGCCGGGACACGACACCGCCGGTGACGCAGAGCTTCAGGAACGTGGCGCCGCGCCGGAACGCCTCGCGGGCGTTGCGGCGCATCGAATCCGGGCCGTCGCACAGCAGTGAAAGACCGCAGAGGCCGGGCACATCGCGTTCGGACCACAGCTTCACCGGCTCCCAGTCCGCGGCGAAGTGCCCGTGCCCGCCGGTCTGGCACAGCACCGGGCCACACGGCAGGATCCGGGGGCCGCGGACCCTGCCCCGCTCGACGGCGCGCACCAGCCCGCCGTCGATCCCGCCGGTGTCCCGGACGGTGGTGAACCCGGCGTCCAGCGTCTGCCCGCAGCTGTCGAAGATGTCGGCCGCGAGTTCGGCGACCGACAGCTCGTACCGAAGACTGGCGTCGACCGGGCTGGACAGCCCGAGGTGCACGTGCGCGTCGATGAGCCCTGGGGTGAGCGTCAACCCGGTGCAGTCGAGGACTCCCGACCGGGCAGGCCGGTCACCTCCGACCCGGGTGATCCGGCCGTTCTCGACCAGAACGCCCGTGCCGGGCAGGGGATCCCGCCCGGTGCCGTCGACGACGACCGCACCGTCCAGCCACAGAGCCGAGTCCATCGCATCTCCTCTTCGCGTACGCACGCCGACACTCCCGGTTCCGAGATTGCCAGCGCCGAGCCGGATCGTCGACCCCACTGTGCACAGTGGACAGTGGGCGGCTACCCGGCGAGCGTGGCGCGGAGGTGGTCGAGCAGCGCTCGCGCGGCGGGTCCGGCCGGCCCGGCCGCACGCCAGGCGAGCGCGATGCGCCCGCGGAGCGCGGGTTCACAGATCTCGAGCACGTGCAGGTCCGCGGGTTCGCTGGCTTCGAACGCCACCTTCGCCGAGAAGCCCGCCGCGGCGCAGGCTTCGTCGACGGTGGCTCGCGCGCCGATGCTGTGCTAAAAGCTGATCGGTGGCCGGGGCGACGACCGCGGCGTCCAGCGCACCGGACCGCAGGGTCGCCAGCAGGTGAGCCGAATCCGACTCGGTGAGCGTGACCGTGACGGCTAGGTGGTCGCGCCGCCGGGCGCTGCTCATGTCCGAGATTTCGCAACTGCTCACCCAGCGTTCTCGCCGGTCGCGACGTGCGAGACATCGCCGAGCGGGCGGCAGGACTCGCGCCGCACGAAAAGGCAGGCGCCGAGCCCGGCGATCGTCATGACGTGGTATCCGCGCGCACGTCAGCGCGTACTAACAGGTCACGGACACCTTGGCGCTCGGCGAAAACGACACGTGGACGTGGTCGTAGTGGTTGGCGGTGGTGCCGCCGCGGTCCTCCATCATCGACCAGCCGCTGCCGTCGTTGTAGCGCTGCCGCCAGATCACGTACGTGACGCCGAACGCCTTCTGGTTGGCCAGGACGTATTCCGCGAGCTGGTTGCCGGTGGCCGTGTCCACCATGAAGTCGAGGGCAAGCCCGAGAGGATGCTCACCACCGCCGCTGCGCCCGTTCGCGCCGCCGACGGTCTTGACGCCGAACTTCGCCTTGACGTGGTTACCGACCTGCGCGACGTGGGGCTTGGTCCCGGCGAGTGTGGTCGAGCACGACGCCGGTTCGGGCGTCGCGGAGGTCTTGGGGGTGGCCGTGGTGGGCGGTGGCGGAGGCGACGACGTCGTACTCGTGGGCGTCGCGCTCGTGGTGGGCGTGGGCGGTGCCGTGCTCGAAGCGGAGCTGGTCGGGGGCGGCGGTGCCTGCAGGGCGAGCGCAGCACCGCCGGGCTGCACCGCGGGGGCGCTGCCGGTGGTCAGCCAGACCGTCGCGGGCAGTGCCGCGGCGACGGCGGCCGCCAGACCGGCGGGCAGTCTCCAGGAAGTGCTCTTCTGCTTGCGATGTCGTCCGGACATTTTCGATCACTCACCAATTCGGGGCCGAAGCTCGCGCAACATTACGAAACGGACACGGCGATGTCACGCCAGAGTGTCGTCGGCCACAGTTGACGCTGAGCAGCCACGTCGTCACCGGGTTGCCCCTGGTCAGCAGCGGGGCGAACATGACAGGGAGCGATCGGCGGGGAGGCGGATCCGGCCATGGACATCACGGTGGCGGGCAGCGGTGACGCGTTCGGCTCCGGCGGGCGGTTTCAGACGTGTATCGCACTCGCGGATACGAATTCCACCGCGCACACCCTGGTCGACTGCGGATCCACCAGTCTCGTGGCGATGCGGCGCAGGCGGATCGCCACGAACGCCATCGAGACGGTACTGATCAGCCACCTGCACGCGGACCACTTCGGCGGACTTCCGTTCCTCGTTCTCGACGGCCAGTTCCGCCGGCGCACCCGCGATCTGACCGTCGTCGGGCCGCCCGGCACCCGCGAACGGCTCACGGCCGCGATGGAGGTCTGCTACCCCGGCTCGAGCGAGGTCGAGCGCCGGTTCTCGGTGCACGTGGCGGAGCACGACGACCGGACTCCGTTCCGGACCGAGCGCTTCACGGCGACACCGTTCGAGGTGCGGCACGCGTCCGGGGCGCCCGCGTACGCCCTCCGCGTCGAGGACGCCGAAAGCGGCGCCGTCATGGCGTATTCCGGGGACACCGAGTGGACCGACGCGCTTCTCGACGCCTCGGCGGGCGCCGACGTCTTCCTCTGCGAGGGATACACGCCCACCCCGGTGCGCTGGCATCTCGACCTGGGCACGCTCGCCGAGCATCGCCGGCGCCTCACCTGCCGCCGTCTGGTGCTCACCCATCTCTCGCCCACCGCGCTCGCGGCGGATCTGAGCGCGTGGGAGGTCGCCGACGACGGCATGGTGCTGACCACCTGAGCCGGGCCCGCCCCCGCGGGCCCGGCCCGGCGCGGCCGTCATTCGCGGCACGTCCTGCCCTTGTTGATGCACGCCACGACGCGGTTCATGATGCTCTGGGACATCACGTTGGCGAAGTCGTCGTGATCCGAGGCGGGGTTGTGCTTCTCCTCGGGGAAAGAGTCCACTTTGTACTGACGATTCCGCTGGACGTCCGGCGGGATGTCGTAGGTCAGCGTCACCCGCAGCTGCGGCACCGCCTTGAACCCCCGTTTGCAGCGCC
The DNA here is from genome assembly GCF_042739735.1 of Amycolatopsis sp. NPDC059027. Lineage (NCBI taxonomy): Bacteria > Bacillati > Actinomycetota > Actinomycetes > Pseudonocardiales > Pseudonocardiaceae > Amycolatopsis > Amycolatopsis sp. NPDC059027. The sequence continues at coordinate 19,554 of NZ_JBHYIK010000074.1, forward strand.
CGTCGCGGCCGGGGAAGACGATGTGGTCGCGATGGTTGGCCGAGTCGATCCGCTTGCCGTCCCAGCAGCTCGGGAAGTCGTGGATCCGCTCGACCCGGCTGCCTCGCGGGCAGATCGGGTACTTGCCGATCACCACGCGGTTCTCGAACCCGGTGCAGGTCCACGAGTCCCGGGCGTTCTTCGGGCCGTTGGTGGTCACCTTCGCGTCGCCGTAGAGCACCCGCAGGAAACGCGGCATCGCGGTGACCCGGCCCGCCGGGCTGCCCCGGAAGGTCAGCGCGACGGTCGCGGGCCGCTGGATCTCGCCGTCATTGCCGTCGAGGTCGAGATTGTCGTTCTCCTCCCCCAGTGTCTGGCCACTGCTCGTCCCGGCACCCTCGGCCTGCGCGGTGTCGCTGTTGTCGGCGCCATCGCCGAGTCCCTGCCGGTTGGCCTGGTCCTTCAGCGCACAGGGAGCCAGGCGGCCGAGGTCCTGCGGCTGCCGGCCGATCGCGGCGGCGATCCGGTCGATGACCGCTTTCCGGTGCGCGGCAAGGGGTTCGAGGATGGCGGTGCGGACGAACTCCGAGCCGCCCTGGCCCCGCGCCGCCTCCAGTCGCTGGTTGGCCTCGTCGGTCCGCTGGTCGAGGTCGTCGAGGTTCGCGGTGATCTCCTGCTGTGCCTGATCGGGGATCTCGTCCGGCAGTTCGCTGGCGACGTCGGGGCAGTCGACGCGGGGGGCGGTCTTGTCCTTGCCGTCCCTGGCCTGCTGATCACGTCGCTGCCGTTTCTCCTCCCCCGCGGGCGAGTTCTTCCCGCCGTCCTCGCGATCGATCCGGACGACGGGCCAGAAGTACGCCGACTTGTCCCCGTTCCTGCAGGTGGTCCCGGCCTTCAGCAGGCTTTTGTTGCTGGAATCGGCGTTGGTGGAAAGATTCCCGACGTAGTCGTGCAGATGCTGGGCCCCGTTCTTGACGCCCGGCTGCGCGATGAAGTTGTCGGGGTTGAAATGGCCGTTCTCGTTCTTTCCGCAGTCCACCGTGAAGGTGCCTCGGGAAGCGCTTTCCCGCTGGTTCGGACCGTTGACGTTCGGCCGGACCTTCGTGATGTCCACGAAGAACGAGCCGTCCACGGCGTCGGCACTGGCGTCGCCGGGTTTGCCGACCGTCGTGACGGTCACCAGCGTCGCGCCGACCAGGACGGGCAGGGCGATCGCCGCGGTCACGAACTTCGCGCGGCGGGATACCCGATGCCGCCCGTTGCGTTGCGCCATCGACTTCGTCACCTCACTATTCATGAAAACCAAAAAAGGGCAGGGGTCATCGATGGAACAACCAGCTTCGGCTTTCTCACCTCGTCCGATCGAAAAAGGATTCCGTCCCGGATCCGGGGGTGACGTGGCAGCGGAATTCGTGCGACATCGCTGGTTGATACGAGCACGCGGGCGCCGTGGTTCACCCGCGACGCCGCCGTTACCGTTTCGTTATCTTCACAGAGGGGCCGCCGCCAGGGCGACCGCTCGATCCGTCCAGCGCGAGTCCAGCGGGATCGAGCGCCACCCGGCGGCGACGTCGTAGCGGCCGGTCAGCAGCGGGCGAGCATGGCCGTGAGCGCGCTCTTCTCCGCCGAGGTGATGGTGAGCTGCCACTTGTGCTTGACGTGCGTCCACATTTTCGCGTAGGTGCACCAGTACGACACGAGCGGCGGTTTCCATTCGTCGGGAGTCTTGTCCCCTTTTTCCCGGTTCACGTAGTTCGTCACCGCGATCAGCTGCGGGCCCGTCAGGTCGTTGGCGAACGCACGCCGTTTCGCCGTCGTCCAGGACGCCGCTCCGGTCCGCCACGCGTCGGCGAGCGGGACGAGGTGGTCGATGTCGATGTCGGAAGGGGAATCCCAGGTCTCGCCGTCGTACGGGCTGCGCCAGCTGCCCGATATCGGACGGCAGTCCTCGTCGACGGTCACGTCCGTGCCGTCGCGCTTCAGGACGACTTCGCGGGTATTGCAGTCGTCCCCCTGGTCGATCCAGTGCGGGAACTTCGTCCGGGAGTATCCGTCCATCGAGCCGTCTTCCGCGACGCGGAGCGCGGTGAGTTCGGCCTTGGCCGTCGGCGCGTCGGGGATGTTCGGCGGGGTCGCACTCGCATAACCGGTGACCCCGATGACACCGGCAAGTGCGGCAAGTAACGCGAAAATGAACAGGCGGAGTATTCTGGCGACATTCACGGTGTTCTCCTGACAGTTCCGTGACGCAGGACAGAATTGCCGTGCCGGTTCATTTTCGCCATTCGCGGACGCGGGTGTCGATCCGCCGTTCGGGACGGCCGCGGTGGTGCAGGCTCACCCGCCCGGCGTCAGCCCCAGACGAGCGCGGCGGTTTCCACGACGCGTTCGAGCTTCGCCTTCTGTTCGTCGAGTGTCAGGTCGTTGCCCTCCTCGGTCGAGGAGAACCCGCATTGCGGGGACAGGCACAGCTGGTCGAGGTCGACATACCGCGCGGCCTCGTCGATCCGCCGTCGCAGGGAGTCGACACTCTCCAGCTCGCCCCGCTTGGTCGTGACGAGCCCGAGCACGACGTATTTTCCAGGGGGCACCAAACGCAGCGGCTCGAACCCGCCGGAGCGCTCATCGTCGAATTCGAGGAAATAGCCGTCGACGTCGAGTTCGGAGAACAACGCGTCCGCGACGAAGTCGTAGCCGCCCTCCGCGACCCACGAGGACCGGAAGTTGCCCCGGCACAGGTGGGTCGTCACCCGCAGCCCGGCCGGCCTGCCGCGCAGCGCGGCGTTCATGGTCGCGATGTTCCGTACGTGCTGCTTGTCCGGGTCACCGCCCATGCGCGCGACCATCGCACGCTGCCCGGGGTCGTTCAGGTAGGCGAGGCTGGTGTCGTCGAGCTGCAGGTAGGTGCAGCCCAGAGCGGCCAGACCGGCGATCTCCTCGGCGTACGCCTTCGCGAGATCCTCGTAGAACTCCTCGAGATCCGGGTACACCGACTCGTCGACGGCGGCCCGCCCACCGCGGTAGTAGACCATGCTGGGCGACGGGATCGTCTGCTTCGGCGTCACCGATGGGTCCACAATGGACTTCAGGAACGTGAAGTGCTCGCCGAAGACGACGTCGTCGAGACCGATCTTTCCGGTGACCTCGAGCCCTGCCGGGGTGAATTCGACGTCGCCGTCCGCGTTGTGGAAGGTGACGTGGAGCTTCCGTTCGCTCCTGCCGATCCCGCGCAGCCGATGGATGAAGTCCATGTGCCAGGAAGACCGGCGGAACTCGCCGTCGGTGGCCGAGCGCAGCCCCGCCGCGCGCTGCAGCGCGACGACGTCCCGGATCGCCGCGTCCTCGGCCGTTCCGAGCTCTTCCCCGCTGATCAGCGACTTCGCGAAGTCGTCCCGCGCTCGCCGCAGGGCCGGTGGCCGCAGCAGGCTGCCCACGTGGTCGGCACGGAACGGCGGTGTCACGCGCGGAGTCATACGTCCCATGGTGGGTGATCACCCCGGGGGAAGGCAAGCCCGCCCCTCACCCGGCATCCACCGCCTCGCGAAAACGTACCGGAAACAATTCCGGTATTCGTGCCCTCGCGAATGCGGAATCATTTTCCCTTGCCCATGCGGCGCCACGGCGACGACAGAGCCGCACCGGCCGGGTTCCCCGCGCGCAGTCGGGAAGTGCGTGGAAACCAGCCGTTACTCCGGATGTCCGACCCGTATGCTCCACCGGACCACGCCGGGTCCGAATTTCCGGTGAACACTGTAACAAAACCGCGAAACCCGAAGCGAATCGGGGGCGACAACGATCCGGTTAGCCCACCGGATCCCTCCCTTGCGGCCGTACGAGTGCGTTCGATAAAGGTTGACCATTTGACCACTCCCCACCACTCGAACGGCGGTGACGATCCTTCAACACACCGGGGTATAAACATGCCGTTCACATCTCGCGCGCACTTCAAGGATGGGAAAGGGATGATTTCGTGCGTTCGGTCAGGAAAGTGACCACGCAGGCGGCCATACCGTCCACGGGATCGCCTCTTCCGCCCGTCCCTCCCGGCGGCCGCGAGCTGCTCCGGTAGCGCCCGCGACCGCCCGGCTCGCGCACCGCGCGAACGTGATCGAGGTCGAAGAGTGCTCGTACCTCCGGGTGCCACCCGCCCCGCGAAGTCAGGACTTTCGCCTCTGCTTGCCGCCCTCGGTTCACGTTGTAGTTCTCACGACCTGACACCAAGGGGACCACATGGACCACGTCACGACGCTGGTAGTGGACGATCAGCCGCTGATCAGATACGCGCTCCGCCTGCTGCTCGAGAACTCCGCCGAAGTACGGGCGGTCACCGAAGCGGGCAGCGAAACCGAAGCGCTGCGGCAATGCGAGCGAACCCATCCGCGGATGGTCATCACCGAACTGTCGATCTCGGGCGAGCCCGCGGGCGCGGGAATCTGCCAGTTCGCCAAGGAACGCCTCGACAACGCGGCCGTGCTGGTGTTCTCCGGCGACTCCTCGCCCGCCGCCGTCGCCACCGCGCTGAACGCGGGCGCCGACAGCTTCGTGCACAAATCGGCCGACCGGAACCTGTTGATGGAGGCGGTCCGCTCGACACTGGCCGGGCAGCGCGCCTGGGTGCTGGGCACCGAACCGACCGGCGCGGTCGGCGAGGCCACGCAGCACACCGGCACGACGCTGACCGGCCGGGAGGAGGAGGTGCTGGCGCTCGTGCTCTGCCGGTGGTCCAACGACGAGATCGCCGGCGAACTGCACCTCGCCAGGCAGACCGTGAAGAACTACGTCAGCCGGATATTGCAGAAACTGGGCTACGGCAGCCGCAAGGAACTGTTCAAGTCATTCGATTTCACCGGCGGGACCTCACCTGTCGGCGAATCGGAGGACACCGTGACGGCCGCTCGGAACAACTGAATCGCGGCCTCGTACCGCGAGTACTCGATCATCACAAGACTGGGTACCCGGCGCATCCTGTGCGCCGGGTACACCATTTCTATCCTGGATTTCGTGATCATTTCAACGTTGATCAGGGAAAGAAAAGGAACACCGGACCCACGGGCCGGGCGAGGTGCCGCCGGGGAGGCGGACCGCGCGGCGGCCGAGATCCGCAGTCTGCTCGCCGAACGCCGGATCGCCAAGGGCTGGTCCCAATGCGACCTCGCCCACGAGCTGTTCACGTTGTCCGGCAACGGCAGCGTCACGCGCGAAGACGTCTCCCGCTGGGAGCGCGGCAAGCGGATCCCCGGGCCGTACTGGCGGCACTGGCTCAGTGACGTGCTGGACATGCCCTGCCACGACCTCGACGCCGCGGCGTCCGTGGCACGGGAACACCGGCGCGCCCGCCGCGATTGAGGGCAATGGGCGGGAGCGAAAGGGTCCCCGGAAAACTGGCCCCTTATGATTCCCGCCCATCCCGGCGACAATGGAATAAGCCGGGAAGACCCCGGTGAAGAAAATCCCCCGACGAAATACATCCCACCCTTTCCAGGAAAGGACAATTGGCATGCGTCGACTGTTGAGCGGTTCGGCCGCGCTGGCGATTCTGGCGACGACGTTCCTCGGTGGCGGCGCCGCGAGCGCCACCGAGGGCACCTCGCCCGAAGCCCAGCCCACCGCCTCCACGACCGTGGTGATCAACGAGATCTCGACCCGCGGCCAGAACGGCCTGCAGGACCAGTTCGTCGAGCTCCGCAACGTGTCGCCGCGCGTGGTGGACCTGACCGGCTACGTGCTCCGGATCTACGGGCCGTCGAACAACCTGATCGACACCATCGCGCTGCCCGCGGGCCTGCAGCTGCAGCCGCGCGACAACCTGGGCCAGTACGCGGTACTGGTCGCGAAGAACTTCTCGGGCACGATCCAGGACCAGACCAACGTCGTGCCGTTCAACCTCATGGGTGACCAGGCCATCCCGTCGACCGGCGGCGTGGCGCTGCTCAACCAGACGGGTGTGAAGGTCGACGGCATCGGATTCAGCATGGCCGTCACCTCCGCGCGCGAAGGCCAGCCCGCGGTGCCGGAGAGCCAGACGACCGAGCAGAAGAACGTGGCGAACGCCCGCGACGTCCTCAGCACGGACACCGACAACAACCGCGTCGACTTCTCGCTGCACCAGCGCACCCCCGGCGCCGACAACTGATCGCTGACACCTGACGCAAGGGAGACAACGGGCCCGAGCCGCCACCGTGGCGGCGCGGGGGCGTGGGTTTTTGTCGTTGTGGTGGCGCTGTGTCGCCAACGGCGACAGGCCGCCACTGAGAGTCATGTTCTTCGGCATACCGGTGGCTCATCCTCGACAGCACTCACCCGCGGCAGCCGCGTCCGGCGGTCCCGCCGCGGCAGCCGAGGAGAGTGATGCCGATGTTCACCCGCTCCCGTTCCGCGCACCGGCGGTACCTCCGCGCGCCGACGACACTGGCGGCCGCGACCGTGCTCGTCCTTTCCCCTGGCACGGCGATCGCCAGGGCGGTCCCCGCTCCCGGCGATCCCGCCGCGCGGCCCGGCCACGCCGAGACACACCGGGTCACCCTGCTCACCGGCGACGTGGTCGTCTACGAGGAGGACACCGCCGGCCACCGTACCGCCCGTGTCGAGCCCGCCGCGCGGCTCGACCAGCCGCCGCCCACCTTCCAGATCACGACCACCGCCGACGGCCTCGAGGTCTACCCTTCCGACGCGCTCCCGTTCGTCGGCCGCGGGCAGCTCGGCCGGGATCTGTTCAACGTCACGGCGCTCGTGCGGGACGGCCGCGACGACGCGTCCAGCGCGACGATCCCGGTCATCACCGGATATGGCGACCCGGCGCCACTGTCGGCCACCGCGCTGGAAAACCGGGCGCGACCACTCCCCCAGACCGAGCGGCACCTTCCGCTCGCGACGCTCAACAGCGTCGGGATGCAGGTGCGCAAAACCGGAACGGCCGAGTTCTGGCGCTCCCTCGCCACCCACGATGCCCGGGGTGAACCCGCGCTACAGCAAGGAATTTCCCGGGTCGTGGCGGACAAGCGGGTCCGCGTGTCCCAGGACAGGGGCACCAGCGGGACCGCGCAGATCGGCGCGCCGGTGGCGTGGCAGTCCGGGCTGACCGGGGCCGGGACCACGATCGCCGTCGTGGACACCGGGCTCGACGAGAACCACCCCGACCTGAAGGGCAAGACGGTCGCCGCCGCGGACTTCAGCGGGGAGGGCGACACCGTGGACCGGCACGGCCACGGCACGCACGTCGCCTCGATCGCCGCCGGGACCGGCGCTGCCTCCGGCGGGCGGTTCAAGGGGGTGGCACCGGACGCCAAGCTGATGGTGGCGAAGGTGTTCGGCGCCGACGGTCAGGGCGACACCGCCCAGGTCGTCGCGGGCGTCGACTGGGCGGTGGCCCAGGGCGCGAAGATCGTCAACCTCAGCCTCGGCGCCGGGGTCACCGACGGCACCGACCCGCTGAGCCAGGAGATCGACAAGCTTTCGGCCAAGTCCGGGACCTTGTTCGTGGTCGCGGCGGGCAACGCGGGCTCCGGCGACCGGACGATCACCAGTCCCGGCGCCGCGACCTCCGCGCTGACCGTGGGCGCGGTGGACGGCAAGAACGCGCTCGCCTCGTTCAGCAGCCGGGGCCCGCGTCTCGGCGACGCGCTCGTGAAGCCCGAGATCACCGCGCCCGGCGTGGACATCACGGCCGCCCGCGCGGCGGGCACGAGCATGGGCGACCCGGTCGACGCCGACTACACCAGCGCTTCGGGCACCTCCATGGCCACGCCGTACGTCACCGGGAGCGCCGCTATCCTGCTCCAGCAACACCCGGGCCTGTCCGGTGAGACGCTCAAGAACCTCGTGGTGACCACCGCCAAGGACGCCGGGCTGCGCTGGTACGAGCAGGGCGCCGGGGTGGTCGACGTCGGCAAGGCCGTCACCCGCACGGTGATCGGCCCCGCGGTGACGAGTTTCGGCCGCACCGAACGGGACCAGCGGGCGACGGCTCCGGTCACGCGTGAACTGACCTATGCCAACAGCGGGGACCAGCCGCTCGCGCTGGAACTCGGCCTGTCCGCGCGCGCGTGGGACGGCAAGACCGCCGCCGACGGGATCAAGCTGGACACGACGTCGGTGACGATTCCGCCGAAGAGCACGAAAACCGTGCACCTGACCGACTATCCCGACACCGGCCCGGCCGGGGTCTACGGCGGGACGGTGGTGGCCACGACCGCCGACAAGGCCACGGCGGTGCGCACCCCGATCAGCACCTACAACGCCGCCCAGCTGTACCCGGTGACCCTGCGGATGTTCGATTCCACCGGTGGCCCCGCACAACTCGCCTCGGCGGAACTGATCGACGACTCCGCGGGCGCGGCGACCCGCAACGACCCGTTCCAGGACCAGATCAGCCGCCGCGCCGACCTGGTGAACGGCGTGGCCAGGTTCTCGGTGCCCGCCGGGACCTACTCGGCGCTGGGCTGGACGTACGAACGCGGGCCGAAGGTGCGCCAGTGGTCCGCGCTGAGCGCGTCCGAACTCCGCGTGCCCACGACGTCGGAAATCCGGTTGAGCGCCGTCGACACCGTACCCGTGCGGCTCGTGACCCCTGCCCCGACCGATCAGCGCGACCGCACGGTGATGTTACGTCGCGTGATCCCGCCGGGTCCGGGAACGGCCGACTACATCGGCGAGTCCGGTTTCGTGGCGAGCAGCGGTGACTTCGACGTCCACGTGACCCCGGTCGCGGGTACCGCGCGCGGGTCGATTTCGTTGCAGGACACCGCGACGCTGGCCCAGTCCGCCGTCGAACTGACGGCCGACGGCCTCCGATCGGGCGCCTTGACCACCGCCTACGACGTGCCGACGCTGACCGCGAAGTGGCCGGGTGACCGGTCACTGCCGGTCGTCTTCGGCGAGGCGGGCAGGCCCGAGGACCTCGCCAAACTGGACGTCAAGGGCAAGGCGGTGCTGGCCAGGATCCCCGTGTCGTCCGACGACCCGGACGTGCCGGGGACGCTGGCCGCGGGCGCGGTGGTGGCGGCCAAGGCCGCCGCCGGCGCGGGCGCTGCCGCGCTGCTCCCCTACCCCGGCCTGCCGGGAGCGCTGGCGATCCCCGGCCTCACCAGTTCGGCCCTGCCCACCCTCTCACCGGACTGGGAGCAGGGAGAATCCTTGCGCACCACCGGTTCCGTCTCGCTGCACCTGCGGGTCCGGGCCACCCCGGACGCGATGTACAACCTGAGCTACCTCGATCCCAACGGGGTGTCGAAGGATCACATCCGGCAGGTGGACCCGAAGACGCTGGTCGCGACGAAGACGTCGTACCACGCCGACCGGCCCGGCCTGAGCGGGCAGAAGACCTGGTACCCGTTCCCGGAAGGGCTCTGGAAGACCCAACCGGTGCAGGGCACGCAGATCCCGGTGCCGGGCACCTGGACCGAGTACACCGGCCCCGCCGACGAGCGGATGGTCTGGAAGCGCGTCGTGACCCTGTCCGGGACGGACAAGACGGCCAAGCGCGCGTCGCTGGCGATGAACCAGCAGGACGTCTACCGGCCCGGCGAGCGGACCCGGCCCGACGAGCACTGGTTCGGCGCGGCGCTGCGGAACACCGCCGTCGAACTGCAGCCCGACCATCCCGCGCGCTATCCGGCGACCGCCGCCGGGTGGCAGGTGGCCTGCTCGCTGTGCCGGGGCGGCGACGATCCCGACCTGTTCGTGCCCGCCATGCAGTGGGTCGACGGGCTCGGCGGGGCCGGGCACTTCACCAGCCCGTACGAGAACGCCCGGTACTTCGCGACCTCGACGACGCGGCTTTACCGGGACGGGACCGAAATCCCGCAGTCCAACAAGGACGATCCGCTCGCGCTGGTCCCGCTGTTCCGGCTGGCGCCCGAAAAGGCGACGTACCGGCTGGACGTGACGGATGTGCTGTCCCCGAAGGCGGAAATCGGCGCGCCGAGCACGACGTTGTTCCAGTACGGCACGCGGACGGACACCTCGTGGACGTTCACCTCGGCCCGCTCGGCATCGCCGGTGCCGGTGGGATTCGCCTGCTACCCGGCGGGCACGGCGTGTTCGTTCCAGCCGCTGATCCAGCTGGACTACCGGCTGCCGCTCGACGTCACCAACCGCGCCCTCACCGGTACCGCGTTCACGTTCGACGTGGCCGCGGCGGGACACAGCGGGTCACGGGGCGGTCCGGTGACCGGGTTGAAGATCTCGTCGTCGGCCGACGGCGGGAAGACGTGGACGGAGGCGGCGGCGAAGCCACGCGGGAACGGGGTGTGGTCGGTGACCGTCACCCATCCCGCGTCGCCCGGCGCCGACGGGGCCGTCTGGCTCCGCGCCGAAGCCCGTGACGCGTCCGGGAACACCGTGACGCAGACCGTTCAGCGAGCCTACGGCCTGACCGCTCCGTTGGCGGCCGTGTCCTCCCGCGCTCGCTGAGTATCCGGCCGCGCGGGGCCGGGGAAAAACCCCCCGGGGCCACACCCCCCCCCGCGGGCGCGGCGGCCCCCGCGCGAGACCCGGGGAGGCCGCGCCCGG
>NZ_JBHYIK010000074.1:30051-42267 GCF_042739735.1 Amycolatopsis sp. NPDC059027
GCCTCGGTGGCGCCCGCGGGGGGGGGGGGCGGGCCCGGCGGGGGGCCCCCCCCCCCCCGCCGGCGCCCCGCCTGGAGCCCGGCCTGGAACCGGGTGGCCGCGCCGAGGGTGCTCATCAGGTTCTGCAGCCGCCGCTGGAACGTCCGGTAGCTCAGGCCGAGCTGTTTCGCGATGCTCCGGTCCGGCATTCCGGTGGTGAGCAGGGCGAGCAGCCGGGTGTCCTCGAACGCCGGCGCCTCACCGCCCTGCTCACCGCCGCCGGGCAGCCGCAACGGGATCGCGGTATCCCAGAGAAAACCGAAGAGCGCCGACAGCGCGTCGAGCAGGCTGCACGGGTGGACGACGAGCGCGGTGCCGACCTGCGGGGAACCGGACCGCAACGGGACGAGCCCGACGTGAGCATCGACCACGATCAGCTTGAGCGGCGCGTGCGACACCACACGCGCCTGCTCCCCCAGCGCGAGTCCCGCTTCGAGATCCGCGACGAGGTCGTGCAATTCCAGCGCGCCTTTGTCGTAGACACCGCGAAAGCGTATTCCGCGGTTCAACAGCTCCTGTTCGGCCGGGTGCAGTACCGTCGGCAGCCGCGTATACGGCGGTTTGTCGACGAATACGACCTCGCGGTGCGCCGAACGCAAAAGCTGTTCGACCCGTTCGGCGATGACCTCGTTTCCCTGGACGACCTCGATCAGGTCGACGGGATTTTTCCCCGGTGCTTCCCGGTGCCGTTCCTGCAGCCGTGACGCCACCATCCGCGCGTGTTCGAGTTCCTGTTCCTTGCGGCGGAAGATCGCGTCCAGCGCGACACCGGGGTTCACCGCCGCGTACGCCGCGGGCGCGCCGGGAAACCGCACCAGCAGGCCCTTTTCCGTGAGACCGCGCAATACCGGGGTCAGCCGCTGCGTGCTCAGCCCGGTTTCGGCGCGCAACTGGGCGAGCGTCATCGACTTCCGCCCGGCGAACGCGGCGTAGACCGCGACGTCCACCTCCCGCAGTCCGATGACATCCAGCACGGCCACCTCGCATCGCGACATCCGGATTTTCCTTGCAGGGGAGATTACCGGCACCGGAGGACGGGACCAACGAAAGTTTCCCGCAGTTCGCGAATTACGGCCGGAGCGCCGGGAACCCCGCCGCACCAGGGCCCAAAGACCCGGGCTCGGCGGGCTTCTTGACCGGCGCGCGGGGAGGGTGCACTCCGTACCGTCGAACGGGCTATCACGCGATCCGCGACGAGAGGGGTGGTCGGGGTGGCAAGGGTGTTCTCCATGGACGGTCCGGTCCCGCTGCGACGGGAGCGCGCCGGCGCGGGAGGTGCGGGCGCGTGACGACCACACTTCCCCAGCCGATTCCGCGCGCGGCCGGTGTCTCCCGGCCCTACGAGCCCGACGAGCGGCTGGTCCGCGCCGCGGTCGACGGTGACCGCGTGGCCATCGACCTGTTGCTCGCCGAACTCCGGCCCATCGTCCTGCGGTACTGCCTCGGGCATCTGGGCGGCAGGCACAACGGCTACGCCGGCGCCGAGGACTGCGCGCAGGAGGTGCTGCTCGCGGTGTTCGCCGGGCTGCCGCGTTACCGGCACGACACCAGCCGGTTCCTGCCGTACGTCTTCGGCATCGCCGCGCACAAGGTCGCCGACGCGCGGCGGACCAAGGCCCGCGACCCGTCCGCGCCCACGGCCGACCCCGACCCCGGCACGCGGAACGGGCCGAGCGACCCGACACTGGAAGACGTCGAACAGGCCGACGGGCTCGACCGGATCTCGGCCCTGCTCGACGGGCTCGCCGCCCGCCCCCGCGAAGTGCTGGTCCTGCGGATCGTGCTCGGTTTCAGCGCCGAGGAGACCGCGGCGGCGCTCGGGATCAGCAGCGCGGGCGCGGTACGGGTCATGCAGCACCGCGCCCTCACCGATCTGCGGCGCGTGCTGCGCGGCGGTGCCCCCAAACGCCGCCGCAAGGCCTGAGCTCAGCGGGACGGCCGCTGCCTGCGGTTGGCCGCGTAGACCGCGGCCGCCGTGCGGCGTTCGAAGCCGAGCTTGTGCAGCAGCGAGGAGACGTAGTTCTTCACCGTCTTCTCCGCGAGATACAGCTCGGCGGCGATCTGGCGGTTGGTGAGCCCGTCCGCGATGAGATCCAGCACCCGCTTCTCCTGCGGGCTGAGCTGTTCATACCCCGGATCCGGGGTCTCGGTCTCGCCGCGCAGCCTGCTCAGCACCGACGCGGTGAGCGTAACGTCCAGCAGCGACCCGCCCGCCGCCACCGTACGCACCGCGGCGACGAGCGAGTTGCCCGACACCTGCTTGAGCATGTATCCGGCCGCCCCGGCCATGATCGCGCCGAACAGGGCGTCGTCGTCCGAATAGGACGTCAGCATCAGGCAGGCGGGCGGCGGGTCCAGCGCGGCGCGGATCTCCCGGCAGACGCTGACGCCCTCACCGTCGGGCAACCGGACGTCGAGGATCGCGACGTCCGGGCGGACCGCCGGGACACGCACGAGCGCCTCGGCCGCCGAACCCGCCTCACCGGTGACACGGATGTCGTCCTCGGCCTCCAGCACCGTCTTCAGCCCGGTGCGGACGAGCTCGTGGTCGTCGAGCAGGAACACCGAGATGGTCATTCTTCGCACTCCTCTCCCGGGGGCCCGGCTTCCTCAGTGGTGTCCACAGTGGACTGCTTGAGCAGCGCCGTCCATTCGACGCCGGTGCCGCCGCCGTCGAGCCGCCGCGCGGAGAACGTCCCGCCCCAGCGAGCGGCACGCTCGGCCAGGTTGGCCAGCCCGCTGTGCCGCGCGGGGTCCTCGGGGATACCGGCTCCGTCGTCGGCGACGGTGAGCCGCAGCTCGTGCCCGGACCGGTCGACCGCGACGTCCACCGCGACCTCGGTCGCCCCGGCGTGTCTGGCCACATTGGACAGTGACTCCCGCAGCGCGGCCACCAGATCGCCGCGGACCGCGCCGCCGACCGCGGCGTCCAGCGGCCCGTCGAACCCGATCCTCGGCTCGAAGCCGAGAGCGTTCCCGCTGTCGAGCGCGACGCGCAGCAGCTCGGACCGCAGGCTGCCCTGGACCTCTTCCGGCTCCTGCAACGAAAAGATGCTGTTGCGGATCTCCCGGATCGTCCGGTCGAGGTCCTGCACGAACCCGGTCACCCGGTCGGCGACCGCGGGTTCGGTGATCATCCGGCTCAGCCCCTCCAGGCCGAGCCCGGTGGCGAACAGCCGCTGGATCACCAGATCGTGCAGATCGCGCGCGATCCGGTCCCGTTCCTGGAACACCGCGAGCCGCTGCCGGTCCTCCTGCGCGCGGGCGAACTCGACGGCGAGCGCGGCGTGCGCGGCGAAGGTCTCGGCCAGCTGGACGTCGAAGTCGGTGAACGGCGTCTTGTCCCGGAACTTCGCGACCAGCAGCACGCCGAGGGTCTCGTCGCCGACGATGAGGGGGACGGCGATGGTGGAGTCGAGGTCACGGACCATCGCGGGCAGCGAAGCGACCTTGCCGCGTTGCTGCGCTTCGACGTATTCGCCGTAGTCCCGCACCACCACGGAATGTCCGCTGGTGAACGCGAGGCCCGTCGCGGTGCCCTCCGTGGGCACCCGCAGCCCGGCGAGGCGGTCGGCGTCCTGGCCCCGCGGTTCGACCACCTCGAAGACCAGCTCCGCCCGGTCCGGGCCCAGCGGCCGCGCCACCGCGCCCGCCGAACCACCCGCGACGACCCTGGCGCGTTCGGCGATCAGCCGCAGGGTCGAGACGAGGTCCTGCTCGGCCAGCAGCGCGCCGGTGACGTGGTACGAGGCCTCCAGCCACCGCTCCCGCCGCTGGACCTCGTCGAACAGCGTCGCGTTCTCGATCGCGACCCCCGCCGCCGCGCCGAGCCCGGCGAGCACCTCCTCGTCGTAGGCGGTGAACTCGTCCTTCCCGGCGAACCCGAGGTAGCCGAAAAGCCGGTCGCGGACGCGGATCTGTGCTTCGAGGAACGACCGCGCGAGCGGATGTTCCGGCGCCGCGGCGTGGAGTTCGCTCAGCCGCCGCGGCGGCTCGCCGTCCCGCTCCGGCAGCGGGGAAGGGCCTTCGCGGTAGTGCTCGACCAGTTCGTCGAACGTGCCGTCGGGGCCCAGCACGCCGAGCACGCCGTAGGGCGCGCCGACCAGTTCGCCACCGACGCGCACGATCTTGCGGAGGAGATCGGGCAGGCTGAGATCCTGCGCGATGGCGACCACCGCGTCGAGCAGTTTCGGCACACCGGTTTCGTCCACGGCTCCCACGGGTCCCGCTGGTGTCACCCATCCCGGACGGCGTCCGGGCACCCGTCGAGGATCGCACCACAGCGGGCCGCCGACCAGCCTTCTGTAGATCCAGTCGACTACGGACAGTGGTTCGTTACGGACGGACCGCCGAAATCCGGCGGCCCGACACCGCTTCGAGCGGAACCCGGACATACCGGTCGCCCGGCGCGGGGATCCACGTCGTCAGCGGCAGGGCCACCAGCTCGGCGGTCGCCGCGGGGTCACGGACCTCGTGCGCCCTGCCGAGCGCGGTGACGAACCAGCCCCCGGACACGTCGACGTCGTCGGCGGAAAACGCGACGACGGTGTCCAGCATCGCGGCGAACACGGCACTTCCGGACGGCACGGCGAAAACGGCGGCGCCGTCCCGCACCGAGAACTGCACCGGCTGCACCGCGGGCAGCGCGCGGTGGGTGAACACCACTCGGCCGATCGGCGCCGTGGCCAGCAGGGCGACGCACTGCTCACGGCCGAGCACCTCGAAGCCCGATGGATCCGTCATGTTGTTCCTTCGCGAGCCGTGGTGTGCGGTTCACGATGCTCGCCGCCCCGGAACCGGCGATAGGGCCGATAGACCCGGTCGCGCCGCGCGCCTAGCACCCGCGCGGAGTCCCGGCAAGGGCCGGGTGGCACGGCCGGTCCCGGGTCACTCGCCCGAAGCCGGGACGGCGTCCGCCGCCGCACACTTCTTCGCGAGCCATGGGAGCCAAGGGAAACCGCCGAAAGGAGCCGGGACCGATGACGATCCTCTGCGAGGCGGACACGACGACCGCGTTGCGCCTGGCGTCCTCGCTCGACGGCGAGGTCCGCACCGTGCCCGGTCTCGACGCCGTGCGGCGCGCGCTGTCGGACGATCCCGGCGAGACGATCGTGGTCGTCGGGGCGGGCCCGGACGTCGAGGATGTGCTGCGGTTCGCGGTCCAGCTGCGCGCCTCGCACCCCGCGGTGCGGATCGTCCTGGTGCGGGCGGCGGGCCCGGAGCTGCGCCGCCGCGCCGGACAGGCCGGGATCCGCGCGCTCGTCGCGCCCGGCGACGACGCGGCGCTGTCCGGGGTGTGCGCCCTGCTGCGGCGCGTCCTGACCGACGCGCCGGGGCGGCACCGGGCACGCGGCCGGATCGTCACCGTCACCGCCGCCACGAGCGGGCACGGGAAGACGACCTTCGCGGCGAACCTCGCCGTCGTCCTCAGTGAACTGTCACCCCGGGTGTGCCTGGTGGATCTCGACGTCCTCACCGGCGATCTCACCACCGCCCTCGGCCTTCCGGCAGGCAGGCCCCGGCAGCAGACCGCCGGGCTGCCCGCGGACCTCGCGCGGCTGGTCACGCCGTTCCGCGCCGGCGTCGACTGCGTGCTCGCCCCGGCGCGACCCGGCGAGGAGGAACCGATTCCCCCGCACCGGACCGGGGAACTGCTCGCCGCGCTGGCCGAGGTCTACGACCACGTCGTCGTCGACACCCCCGCCCAGCTGTCCTCGCCGGTTCTGTCCGCTTTGGACTGCGCGCAGTCCCACGTCGTGCTGGCCGGTCCGGAGCGGACGGCGCTGATCGGCCTCCGTCGCGTGCTCGGCGTGCTGGACCTGCTCGGCTATCCGCGGGCGAGCCGCGCGGTCGTGCTCAACCGGTGTGACACGCGCACGCTCCCGAGCCCGGCCGAACAGGACGCCATCGTGCGGCATCCGGTCGCGGCCAGGCTCCCGTTCACCTTCGACGTCCCGGCGTCGATCAACCGCCGCCGTCCGCTGGCCGCCGACCGGCCGGAACACCCCTTCAGCCAAGCCGTCCGGCAGTTCGCCCGCAGCAGGCTCCGGACGCCCGCCTGGCACCGGTGACTCCTCAGTCGAGACAGAACTCGTTACCCTCGACGTCCTGCATCACGAGGCACGATTCGTTGTACTCGTCGGCACGCAGCAGCTGCAGGCGTACCGCGCCGAGCGCGACCAGCCGCGCACACTCCGCTTCGAGGGCGGCGACACGCTCTTCACCCACGAGCCCGGTGCCGACCCGCACGTCGAGATGCACCCGGTTCTTGACGACCTTGCCCTCGGGAACGCGCTGGAAGTACAGCCGAGGGCCCACCCCAGTGGGATCCATGCAGACGAACCCCGCGCCTTGCCGCTCGGCCGGCAGCGAGCGTTCGTGATCGTCCCAAGTGGCGAACCCCTCCGGGGGCGGTGGCACGACGTATCCCAGCACCTCGCACCAGAAACGGGCGACGCGCTCGGGTTCCGCGCAGTCGAAGGTGACCTGGACCTTTTTGATCGACCCCATCGCCTCACCCTAGTGGCGCGTGTTGTGCGCCGAGGCCCCGGATGTCACGCCGCGCGGGCTCGTCGCCCGGACCGGTAGCCATCCGGGCGAATGCGGGACTGGTCCGCGGGGGTTCTCGCTAGGCTGAACGCTCACGCACGAGAACGGAGGAACTCCATGGCGGAGTGGCGTGATCTGGTCACCTTCATCAGGCAGTCGTACCGGGTCGTCCGGGACGAGCCTGACGAGATCCGGATCCGGCTCGTCTTCAGCGACGGCGACCCCGACACCGAGCAGCGCGCCCAGGTCGTGGTCATCGCGCACGAGATCTTCGACCAGAAAGAGGACTGGGTGCAGATCGCGACACCGTTCGCCCGCGCGGACGAGGTCGACCTGCACGCCGTGCTCGCCGAGATCGGCAACACCATCGTCGTCGGCGGTGCCGCCGTGATGGGCGACCACATCGTGCTGCGGCACTCGCTGCCGCTGATCAACCTCGACATCAACGAGTTCCTCGATCCGCTGGAGCTGGTCGCCGGGTCCGCCGAGCTGCTGGAGCAGCAGTTCACCGGACGCGACGACTACTGACCGCTTTTCCTTGCGTCACAACGCTTGGCACGTGAGCACCGGCGGGGCGGCGTGGTCGCCACGGGTCAGCCCGATCAGGCCGAACGACGTCGCCCCGGCGGGCCGCACGACGGCGTTCCACCGCGCGTTGGTCACCCGGACCGTGGTGCCCCGCTGGGCGAGCGTGCCGTTCCACAGGGTGCCGATGCGGTGCCCGGCGGGCAGCGCCCAGCTCACCGCCCAGCCCGTCAGGTTCGCGCCGTCCTCGCCGCGCACGGTCACCAGCACCTGATAGCCACCCGGCCAGGAGTCCGTCACCTCGTACCGCGCGTCGCACCCGGCCTGTGCGGACGCGGAAGGGCGTGGCGGAACCGGCGACGTGGCACGGGCCTCCGGCGTGCCACGGCCGATCCTGCTGCCGATCAGCACTCCCGAGGCGAGCAGAGCCATCGCGAGGGCTCCCAGCACCGCGGCGCGGTGCCAGCGCCATCGCCGCTGCGGCGGCAGTACTTTCGTGCGTTCCCCCGGAGCCGGGGCGGGGTGTCCTTCGGCGACGGCACCGAGCAGTTCGCGGGCACGCGTGATCACCGGGCGATCGGCCGGATTTCGCTGGAGCAGAGCCAAAAGCACATCGGACAGCGGCCCGGGGTGCGCGGGGCGGCCGACCTCCTCGCGAGCGGCGCGCCGCAGCAGGTCCATGGCGTTCTTGCCGGTGCCGAACGGCGGTCTGCCCTCCAGCGCCCGATACAGCGTCGCGCCGAGCGAGAACACGTCCGACGGGAACCCGGCCTCCTCCCCGCACACCACCTCAGGCGCGAGATACGCCGGCGTGCCCGCGATGTATCCGCCCGCGGTCACCGTGCTTTCCCCCACCGCGCGGGAAATGCCGAAGTCGGCGAGCTTCGCGGTACCGTCCGGGGCGATCAGGATGTTGCCCGGGGTGATGTCGCGGTGGACGATCCCCTCCGCGTGCGCCGCTTCGAGCGCGGACGCGACCTGCGCCCCGATCGCCGCGACGGACCCCTCCGGCAGCGTCTGTCCACTGTGGAGAATGGCGGCGAGGTTCTCCGACGGCAGGTACTCCATGACGAGCTGCGGCAACCCGTCGTGTTCGACGACGTCGTGCACGGTGATCGCGTGCGGATGCCGCAACCGGGCCGCGACCCGCGCCTCCCGCATCGCCCGGTCCGCCGTCGCGGCGCCGGGCTCGGCACAGGGCGCCAGGCGCTTCACCGCGACCACGCGATCCAGCCGTTCGTCGCGGGCCTGCCACACCTCGCCCATGGCACCGCGGCCGATCCTGGCCACCAGCCGGTAGCGCCCGGCGATCAGCTCACCTTCGTCGCCCACGTCCCCCTACACGGATCCGCGGACCGGTCCGGTTCGACGCCGCGACCGGCGTGCTCAGCAGGTGCGGTACATGACGTGCAGGCCGACACGTCCCAGCGCCGGGTGTTCGAACGCGCCGGGGACCGTGCCGACGATCTCGAAGCCGAGCCGCCGGTAGATCTCGACGGCGGCCGTGTTGGACGCGGCCACGGCGTTGAACTGCATGCCCGCGAACCCGCGCTCCCTGGCCCAGCCGAGCGCGAACGAGCACAGCGCGGTGCCGACGCCCCTGCCGCGCGCGTCCGCGGCGACCATGAAGCTCGCCGTCGCCACGTGCGATCCCGGCCCCGGCCGGTTCGCGCCCATCTTGGCGGTGCCGAGGACGCGGCCGTCGTCGACCGCGACGACCGTCTGTCCCGGTGGCGCCTCGATCCAGGTGTCGCGAGCCTGGGGCTCGGTCATCGCCGGGTCGTAGGTGTAGGTCTCCCCCGCCCGCACGATCTCCTCGACGATCGGCCACACCCGCGGCCAGTCGGCCTCGGCGAACTCCCGGATCCGCATGCCGGCCACGGTACCGGCGCGGTTACCTTGGTGCGGTGAGAGAACTCGTCACGTCCTGGGTGGAGTCGTCCGCCCGCCGGACCCTCGCCGGACTCAACGAGCGGCTCGGCACCGCCGGGCTCGCCGCCGCGGCGGCGGTTCCCGGGCTCGCCGCCGCCCTCGACCAGCACTCCGCCGCTGTCCGCGACATCCTCGCCTCGGGTGTCGAGACCTCGGCCGCGGTCGCCGGGGTCGTACTGCTCGCCGGGTACGCGCGCGGCCTGCTCGACGAAGCCACCGGCCGCGGCTGGACGCTGCGGGTGCCCGCCGACCTCCCGGCGTGGACGGCCGCGGACTGGCTGACCACCCGCCTGGTCGGGGTGTGCGCGCTGGCCGCCACGATCGACACCCCGCGCGCCGATCCCCTCGCGGAAAACGGGTAGGGCGGCCGGACCGCCCTACCCGTCGTGCTCCCGCGGACCGGACCGGTCAGCCGCCGAGTCCCGGCGGCGGGGGCATCGGCCCCGGTGGCTCCTGACCAGTCCGGGGCATGCCGTGCGGGTCGGTGGCCGGCTCGCTGCGCGTGTGCTGGCTCGCCGTGCCCGCAGGCTGGTGCACGGCCGTCTGTTCGGACGGCACGGTGCCCGCGCGACGGGCGTCCTCACGACCCCGCTGGTAGGCCTCGGTCTGCGCCTTCGCGGCGGGGATCTCCGCCTCGGCCCGGCCGAGCCACCGCTCCCAGCGTTGCTGCATCGGCCGGATCAGGCCACCACCGACACCGACCACCGCGATACCGCCCGCCGTGGCGAGCACGGTGATCAGCACCGGCATGGTGACGGTGACGGCGACGCCGATCTGGTTCAGCGCCGCGATCACGCCGAGGCCCCAGATGAACACCGAGGCGATGGTGGCGAGCACCCCGCCGTAGGACACGCTGCCCAGCGCGTTGCCGACGAGATCCTTCACCACCCTGGCGATCGCGGCCGCGACCACGACGATGATGATCGCCACGACCGCCCGCGGCAGCCACGCGACGATGTCGTTGAGCAGCGAACTCACCGGGTTCGGACCCCACACGCCGAACGCGATCTGCAGGGTGATCAGCAGCACCGCGTAGTACAGCAGCTTGCTGATGATGTCGGCGGCGCCGTACTTGCTCCGCGCGAGCATCTGCTTGATCCCGCCGCGCTCGACGAGCCGGTCGAACCCGAGCTTGTCCAGCGCGAGGCTCACGAGCTTCGCGATCGCCTTCGCGACCAGCCAGCCGATGAGCAGGATCACCAGGAACATGAGCAGTTTCGGAACGAATGTGACGACCGAACTCCAGGCGTTGGACACGCCCTGACCGAAGTCGACGGCCGCCAGTGCGGTACCTGACACTGGGCTTCTCCTTCCCTACCGGGAGCACTCCGTTACCGGACCGGTCCAAAAGGACTACCCAGTGCGAGACATCTCACACGCATTGTTTCGTTCCGATCACAGCGGCGCCGCTGACCTGGCCTTTTCCCGTCAGCGCGCGGCGCGCGGCCACCACGGGACGAGCGCCGAGGTGGTGCGCTGGTAGTCCGCGTACTCCGGGTAACGGCCGAGGCTGATGCTCTCGGTGAAGCGCGTCGAGCCGACGAACAACAGCGTGAGCAGCACCGGCCCGGCCACCGTCCACTGCAGCACCGACCCGGCCGCGATCGCGCCGAAGGCGAACACGGTCCACCACTGGGCCTGTTCGAAGAAGAAGTTCGGATGCCGCGAGTAGCGGAACAGGCCGGTCCGCCGGAACCGCGGCTGTGGCTCGCGCCCTGCCGCGATCTCGGCGTGCTTCCACTGGTGGAACGTCCACTGCTGCTGGTCCGCGATCGTCTCGCCTGCCAGGAACGCGAGGAAGAGGACAGCGGCGATCACGTCGGCGGCCCCGAACGGCGCCCGGTTTCCCAGCGCGGTGTACGCCGGAAGCGTGATCAACAGCAGCAGCGCGTTCTGGTAGATCGTGATGAAGAACAGGTTGAACAGCTGGAACCGCCCCGGGGACATGCGTTCCCGCAGTATCACCCAGCGGTAGTCCTCTCCCCCCGGCGCGTACCCGCCCTTCCGCGCGAAGTTGAACGTCAGCCGCGCGCCCCACAACGCGGTCAGCACCAGCATCGTGTCCAGCCTGGCGTCGGTGAACCCGGCGGCACCCGCGAAGATCGCCACGTACACCACCGGCACGATCGACCAGATCCGGTCGATCCAGGAGTACTCCCGCGTCGTGATCGACAACAACCAGGTAGCCAGGCAGACGCCGCCGAAGACGGACAGGCAGACCTCGATCGCGTTCATGACCGCACTCTGGCACAGGAAACGGCCCATGGCCGGACCGCGCGTACGAACGTCGACGCACCGGACCCCTTCGTTCGTGTCGGTGCCAGTGCGTAATCTCCGAACCGAGCTGGTCGATCACCAGGACACCGAAGACGGAGGCCGCCGATGCTGACCCGATCCCTGCGCGAGGACGCCGAACTGACGACGTTGGAGCCCTGGCAGGCCGAGGAGTTCGCCGCGCACATCGACTCGATCCGCGAGCACCTGAAGCCGTGGGTCGGGATGGCGGCCGTCGTGGTGGACACCGAAAGCGCCCGCGCGTACCTCCAGCGCTACGCCGATCTCCAGGCCGCCGACAGCGGCAGGATCTGGGGCATCCGGCTGCGCGGCGAGCTGGCGGGCGGGGTGATGTTCCGCGTGTTCGACGTGCCATCGGGAAACTGCGAGCTCGGGGTGTGGCTGGCACCGTGGGCACAAGGAAAGGGGCTGATCACCCTGGCCGTCCAGCACCTGGCCGACTGGGCCTTCGACACGCGGGGCATGGCGCGGGTGGAATGGCGCAACGCGGTGGACAACGCGGCCAGCGCGGCGGTGGCGAAACGGCTCGGCATGACGCAGGAGGGCCTGCTGCGCAGCGAGTACCCGGTCAACGGCGGGCGCCAGGACGGCCAGGTGTGGTCACTGGTGCGGGCCGACCCCCGCCCCTGGCGCTCCTGACCGGCCCGGCGAACTCGTTACCGGGTAAGGATTCGTTCACCGTCGTGAAGGACGACGCCGCGGCCGCAGCTCCCGGCGCCCCGGCGAGACACCTACGATGTCCCGAACGCGCCGTTCACGACATCGGCACGGTGTGGCGCAGCGTCCTACCTTTGCCGCGGGCCCCCCCGGCGGGGGGGTGTTTGTGGGGCAAGGGGGCGGGGGGGCACAGGCGGGCCCCCGGCGGGCCCCCCCCCG